>CAZCBJ010000032.1:7904-25730 GCA_964496705.1 uncultured Anaerolineaceae bacterium
CGGTGCTGCGCTCTTCCAGCGGTACCACCGGTCGGGCAAACACTTCCACCTCCAACACATATTTGACGGTCGGCACCTGCTGGATGAGGGAGATGACCTCGGCGATGAACAGGTCGCGCCCGAAAGGCCAGCCCTCCCATTTTTCGCCAGCCTGGAGCAGGGGCGTTTGCTCGTCCAGCGGCAGCGGGGTCAGGTAGCGCTGCAATTCCTCCACCACGCGGCGCTGCACCTCGGCCGGCTGGAAATAATCCTGGGGGACGATCCTGGCTTTGACCTTGACCCCGGTGTAGCGCGGCTCGCGCACATGCAGCGAAGCGGTCATCAGGCGGTACTCATCCAGCGATTGGCGGATGTGGGTTTGCAGTGAATCATCCAGATGCAGCGCGGCAAGACTGCCGGCTTTGAGCGAATCGGCGGCGGCCGGAACCACCATCACGCTGACCGTCCCGGCTGCGCCGTCCGGCAGGTCGTTGGGGGTCAGGCAGCGCGCCCGCGCCACCGAGCGGCTGCAGCTCAGGGTGAACTGCTCAAAATCCTGAGCGGTGACCGCGCGGCGCTGCGCCTGCAGCTCACGCTGCGCGCGCAGCTTGAATTCATCCATGGTTTCCTGATCGCGTCCACCTGTGGCGCGGATCAGATTGGCGGCGCGCGAGATATAGGCCAGCGCGGCGGTCATGGTGTTCAGGCTGCCTGCCGGCAGATTGCCGCGAACTCCGCCGCCATAACGGTAGCGCGAGAAGCGCACCAGGCGCCCATTTTCCGGGACACGCCCGTATTGCACCACGCTGCCGTCCGGTTGGCGCACTGACGGGCCAAAATGCACTTTCCCACTGGCGGTGTCCAGCACGAAATGGCGGTCGTAGCGGTCGGAAAGGGCGAAATCGTCCACCTCTTCCCAGGGCACGAAAACCACCTCTCCGCTGCGCATCTCCTCAACCTCGAGCGTCTCGCCGGGCTGCAGTGAAAGCACCGGCGAATTTAACAGGCTGAACGATTGACCCGGCTCGCCGTTGCTTGTGCCGAGCATCTCCTGGCTGACATTCACCGAATGCATCGCCGGAACGCTGGCGCCGATGGTGAATGCCTGGATGCCTTTGATGCGCGGCGATTCGGAATACATGCCCTGCAGCGGATTGCGCTGCTCGATACGGCAGCGCAGCCAGACAGCGTTCAACCCATAGAGGATTTGCGCAGCGCTGTTCAGCGGCAGGTACAACACCAGCCGGCCCTCTTCGTTGTTCAGACCGCCGGTGGTATCCTTCTCTCCCTCCTGGGTGCTTGGCGCCACCTCCTGCCAGGTCCCATCGCGGGTCATCACCTCCCACACCCAGGGCGGATCCTCGCGGCGGATGCCCACCGCTTCAGTCGGTTCGCAGGTGAAGTTCAACTGAAGAATATGCCCGCACAGATCATTTCTCGGATCAAAACCGAGGTAGAAGGTGTCGCCCGCGCGCGGCGAGGGCTGATTGAAGGGGTGAAACACCTCCAACCCCAGGCGCGGCAGATGATTCTTGTTGAATTCGCCTTCCTTGCGCACATGCGCCAGCAGCGGTGGGACAATGAGCAGGTCGCGGTTGGTGGTGAAGGCGATGGTCTGGTCGGTCTGCTCCGAGCGAACCTCCTGCCCGGCTGGGATCGGAACCGTCTGCGGGTTGTCCGGCGCCAGCGGCAGCGAAACCGACAGCCAGAAGGTCAGCTCGGTGCGCGCGCTGGCCGCCGGCTTGCGCTGCAGGCCAAGCAGCTCCAAGAATTTGATGTAATTCATCTCCGGCACACGGTTGAGTCGAAAGACCATCAATTCGGTCATCCAGGCGAACAACTCAATGAGGGTGATGCCCGGGTCACTGAGGTTATAGTCCGTCCACTCCGGGCAGTAATGGATGATGCGCTTGCGCGCTTCATCCACCAGGTCGCGCTGGAAACGGAGGTCGTCCAGGTTGGGTGCAGGTAAGGTCATAGATCGCTCCTGAGGCTAGATTTCCTGTTCGGCTTCGATAAAGAAGGGATACACAATACTGCGCACGTCGTGGGTGGCCTTGATCTCGTACTCGACCTTGGTCAGCAGCGCGCCGTCGTGAGCGCTGTCCACGCTGATGTTGATGCTGCGCACCTCGATGCGCGGCTCCCACATGCGCAGCGCTTCGTGAACATACTCACGCAGTTGACTGATGGTGGCGGAAGTGTTGGGCTCGAAGATCAGCTCATAAGCCCGGCAACCGAAGGTGGGGCGCATGACCCGCTCGCCGGGGCGCGTGCCCAGGATGATCAGGATGGCCTGCTCGATGTCTTCAGCCCCCGAGACCAACATGATCTCGCCGCGCGGGTTGACGCGCAGTGGGAAGTGCAGTCCGGTACCCAGATATGCTTTGGCGTCTTGCTGCATGAGGTTTCTCCGTTTAAGCGATTAACACGGTCGGACAGCCCATGGCCACGGTGGTGCTGACCGGCACGCCGGTGACAGGGTTGCTGCCTGCCACAACACTGGTGGAACGGGCTGCCGGCCGCCCGCCAATCAGCACGGTGGGGCTGCCCTGGGTGATGGAGCCGACACAGGCTGCGCCGCTGACCATGTCGCCGACCACCGAGGCCGGCACACCGCCGATCAGCACGGTGGGCACTCCCGGACCGGTGATGGCGTCTCCCGAGGCGGTGATGTCTCCTAACCTGGCTGCTGGAAATGGCATTTCTTGCTCCTTAATTGATCTTGACCAGTGCGCCCTGGATCTCCACCATGGCGTTGCCCTTGACGGAAGCCTGGGCATTGGCTTGCACAGCCACCTGGGTGCCTTTGAGGTTGGCGGCGGCCACCGATAAATCCAGCTCGGAGGTGCCGGCTTTGAGCTTGGCGCCGGTCTGTCCTTCCATCTCGACCGCCTGGATGGACTTGGCGGACATCTTGCCCTTGCTGTCAAACGCCATGTCCAACTTGCTGTTGACGGTGAACTTCCCGCCGGCTTCTATGGTCAGGTCGCCCTGTGATTTGATCACCATCGAATTGTCTTTCGAGTTGATGGTGATACTGTTCATCCCGGTTTTGTCTTTGATCACAATCTGTTCGTTTCCCGCGGTGTCATCCAGCAGAATCTCGTGACCGCTGCGGCTACGCACCAGGCGTTTGTTGACCTGCCGCCCCACCACAGCCTGTTGGGTGGTCAGGGGCGGTTTATCGCGGTCATTCCACAGCACGCCAACAATGTAGGGATGATTGATGTCGCCGTGCTCAAACGCCACCAGCACCTCATCATCTATTTCCGGGACGAAGAAAATACCGCGCGACTTGCCGCCGCCGACGGATGCCACGCGGATCCAATTGCTGCCCAGCGTATCATCCAGCCAGGGAAACTTCACCTTCACCCGCCCCAATCCTTTGAGGTCGTTGTTGTCGGTCACGATACCGGTCACCACGCCGTCAATTTTATTGGAGTTGGCGCCGTCCTTTTCCTTGCCGAGCAGCAGGTGGCGGATGGTGTAGGGATTGCGACCGGTGACCTCGAAGGTGATCTTGTATTCACCGCCGCGGTATATGTGCCGCGCCTGGGTGACATAATACGCCCCGCTGAAGCGCAGCCCCACCCCTTTGACCGTGATGGTGTTGCCCGCCGTCAGACCGGGTAAAACGCCGATGACCTCACCGCTGGCGCGGACGAAAGAGCTCATGTGCTGCGCCATGCGCGCGCTGGCCACCACGGTGGCCTGGGCGATATCCCCCACCGCGGGATCCACCAGCACGTCCTCGCTTTTGCCAAAGGCCGCCTGAGTCGCCAGATTGCCGGGCAGCGGGTCGCCGATTTTTGCGCTGGTTGGCGACAGATCCATTAAGCCCTGACCGGCGATTTTCATTTTTAGGCTCGGATCCCAACCCTGCACCTTGGCCGCGGTCACCTGCCCGGCTGACACGATGCGCGGTTCAAACCTGGTCAGGTCCTCCCCCCAGGTCAGTGGATCAATGGGCAGAAGATTGCGCGGTATCCCCGCCGGGCGGAAATACAGCATGCGCCCTTCCACGTACATCTGGTAGCCGAACATTTGCGCTCGCGACCAGAGAAAATCCCAGTCAGACTGGTTGTATTGCATCACGTAGTAATACATCATGCTGGAGATACCCGATGCATCCACCACCGGCGTCAGCCCGGCCTGCGAAATCACGCTGTTGATCACCATCATTTCGGTCACGGTTTTGGCAGCCGGGTTGCCGCCAAAGCTGCGCGTCTTTCGACCGCGGGTCAGGCGGTGACCGCGGTCATATCCGCGGATGCGGAACAGCGCGTTGCCGTTGCGGTCGAAAATCGGCTCGATGGCGGTGATCTCGCCATCGAACGTGACCTTCGGCAGTATGCCGTCCAGCACCACCACTTTCAGCGATGCGCCCAGGCGGTATTTGAGCATATTGTCGGCGTACTTCATGATGCCGGTCAGCGGCACGACTTTGTCTTTGAACACCACGGTTGCCATGGCCGGTTGAAACACATCCGTATCCACCACCACTTCCAGGATGTCTGAAAATTCTTCGGGATCGGGCAGCCCGCCGATGGTCACAAACACCTGGGGGAGGGTCAAGGGGTTGGGAATTGTGGGTAACATGGCATGGACCTTAGAATTTGTTCTGCGGAATGACCAGGATCTGCCCATCCTGCAATTGCATGGGGTCATCCAGGTTGTTGGCTTCAGCCAGCAGGCGCCAGTAGCGCGAGTCGCCATACTCCTCATAGGCAATCTGGTCCAGCCGCATCTGTGAATTGACGATGCGCGTCTTGCGCGGATCGGTGCGGCTGGTGGGGTTCTGAGCGGGCAGCAAATCGTCCCAGAAATCCTGCTGTTTGAAAGACACCTCGGCTGTGGCGCGAATGGGCGTGCCATCATCCTTGAACAGGGTAAAGGTGATGTCCACGCTTTCCACCACGGCGTTGAACAGGGTGATCGAACCCCACACCAGAGTGACCGTTGGCGGGGTGCAATAGGGGATGGCGTACATGGAATAACCCGCGCCGCGCAGCGTCAGGCGCAGGAGCTGATTGGTGTAGTAACGCACATCCTTGAATTCTTTGTGGCTGTATGAATCAAAGAACAGCGACAGCTTGTAGGTGGCTGAATTGCCGCCGCCAAATTGCAGATAGGGCGAATTCCAGCTTGGGTTCACCTCGCCACTCCAGGTATTGGACTTGCTGATGGTGAGTGCGCTGGGGTTGAATTGGCACTCGATGGTGCCCCAGACCGGGGGCACCATGCACATCCATTTGAGTTGCGCTTTTGCCAATGCCATGCTTACAAACCTCTCAATCTATCCGGCGCGCCTGCGCGGGTCAACTGCGCTCAGACTCCAATTCCAACAGGCGCTTGATGATCGGTAATATTTCTTCGGCCATTTTCTCCATATCCGGCGCCGAAGAGGGGGAAGAAGAGGATGGGGATTCAACCCGCTGCACAACGCCTTCGCTCTGGCGCTGCACGGTGGTTGCCTGAACTGCCGCGGGTTGGGAAGGAACAATGGCCGCCGGTTGCGCCTCAGCCTGAGCGGCTTGAGGTTGGGTGGGCGCAGCGGTCGGTTGAGGATGGGCCAGCTCCAGCGGTAAAGAAGCCAGGGCGTCTTGCGCAGAGGTCTGCGGCCTAGGCGGCGCGGTGCGCGCAGGAGCCGGGAGGACAAGCGCCGGGGCAGCAGCACGGGAGCGTGAGGTGGGCGGTGCAGTCCGCCCGGTCGCCAGCGGAGGCGCCGGGGACTGCGGAGCAATCTGCGCGGGCTCTGCCTGCCTAGCGGGCGCTTCACGCTGGTACTTATGCGGAGAGATCAGCGGCGCGCGGGCTTGCACCAGCGCGGATGGTGACAGCGGGGCGGGCTGCAACTGATCCGGCTGAACAGCGCGCACCTGAGCCGCAGCCTGCTTGCGCTGCTGGATGCGGGTGTGCAGCGGCATTTCGGCAGCCGCGCTGCGTCCTGAGATTTCCTGCTCCGGGGTTGTTGCAGCAAGCTGTGCGGGCGGCAGAACGGGAACAGCCCCCGGCGAAAGTAGAGGCTCGCCGGGAGGCGCTCCCGCCTCAGGGGGCACGGCGGGCGCGGAGGGCTGCGCGGCGGGGGGAACTTCAACCGCGCGCTGCATCTCAATCGGGCGGGCAATGGCCGCTTCTGGCGCCTGCTCCTCGGGCTGGCGGTGAATGATGGGGGAAGGCTGGAGGGCCGGGAGGGAAGGCAATCCAGCCGCGGGTGTCGGGGCAGCTTCGGGTAAATCGGGTTGAACCGGCCTGGTTTCAGCCTTGCGGAGGGCGGGCCGCGCCTTGGGCGTTGGCTGCGCGGCGGGAGGCTCCTCCGGCTGCCGCTGCACGGTTGCGCTGACTGCCCGGGCGCGCGGGGTCATACCCCGCGCGGCAGACCTGACCGCCAGCGGAAGCGCGGGGCGGGCCGCCGGAACCTGAGCAGAGCGAGGCTGCGCCTTTGCGGAAAGAATCGGGGGCGGGCTTGCTTCCACGCCGGGCGCAAGCCGTGGGGGCTGCGCAGAGACTTCGCCTTCGGCTGCTGCCGGTGCCGGGAGCGGGGTTGTGTCAGGCGCAGGCTGCTCTTCTGCGCCTGGAGGCGGCTCAAATGCTGCAGTGGGAGATGGGACAAACTCAGCGGACGGAGCAGTTTCTTCAGGGCGCGGAGCGGTCTGGGCCGGCGGGGCGGCAGGTGTTTGTACCGCAGCGGCAGCCTCTTCCGACGGCTGCCCGGCAGGCGGTTCGGCTTCCGGCGCTTCCAATTGGGGAGGCAGCCGGTCTGCGGGCTGAAGGGGGGGAGTGGAAAGCGACGGCGTCTGGGGTTCAGATTCCGGCCCGGCGGATGGTTCTTCCGCTTCCCGGGATTGACCGGAGACCGGGCGGGAGGTGATCTCCTGCACGCGCGAGTAAAGCCGCGCGCGCTGCGGCAGGGCAGGTTTTTGCGCTGGGCGCTCAGGGGCCGCTGCCGGACGGCCCGCTTCCACCTGCCGCTTAAAATCCTCAGTCGATTGCCCCGGGCGGGGGAAGGGACTGGAGCCGCTGGTCATGCGCGGGATCACGCTGCCCTGGCGCAGCACACCCGGCTGGGACGGCTCTTCAGGAGCGGCAGCCTGCTGGTTGGGAAGCACGATGTCCAGCCTGGACCACAGGCTGCCCTGCCGGCCGGGCTGCGCTTTGAGATGCACGAGCTCGCGCACACCGCTGAATTTCTGCGTCAGGTTCTGGCTCAGTCGCGATGCCGCCCCAGGGTGCGAGATGCCGAATTTTCCCGCATCCAGAATGCGCATCTGACGCGCAGCCTGGCGCTGGCGCAATCCGGGACTGAAGACGGGCAATCCGGCGGAGGAATTTGCCGCCAACGCCCGCAGCCAGGGTGCCAGCAAGCTGCCCGCTTGCCCGCGGCGCGCTTTCAACCTCTCGACCAGTGCGTTTTGTTCAGCCATGCGCGCAGATTATCCTTGAGAATCAAACGTTATAATCCGGACCGAGGGTGAAATAATCAAACGACAGCTCCAGCGTCTCAATGGCGATCTTGGAAGTGTCCGTCACGTTCAGTTCTGAAAGCTTCCATTTGACCGGGAAGCAATTCTTAAAATTCCATTCCTTGACCGCCTGGTAGATGGGCGTAGGCGGAGGCGGGGGTTTGGATGGGTCCGCAGGCGGCGCCGCAGGTGAAGGCCGGCGCTGGGTGAGCGTCAGGTTTAGCGCGGCTGCGCGCCCTTCAAATTGCCCGGCGATCATCCATTTCCAGAAGAAATCTGAAGAAGTCAACCCCATTTCCAGGGTCAGATGGCCAAACGAAACCTGTCCTGGAAATTCATACGTGTAGTAGTTCACCCCGCCCTCTTTCAGCGGAGCCACCTCGCGCGAGATCTCGATCCCGGAGACACCCTGGAACATGGCCAGCACAACATCGTTGGCTTCCAGGGTGAAGTTATACAGTGGGATCGGAATTTCCTGGAAATCCGACAACGGAGTGAACTTAGCGGATTCCGGGGCTGTGATCACGGATACTTCTTGAAGTAATCCCATCGTAGACCTGCCTCTCTAGGTTATGCCATTGCGGTCATTTTCAATGCGCAATTCTTCCAGTAATTTTTTAACGACCAGCTCAGCCAATCTTTCAAGGTCCAACGCATTATCTGGACCAGCGGCGCCAGCCTGGTCGGGATCAGCATGTAGGGGAGAAACAATTTGACCTGGTGCTTCGGGCATATGGTCAACCTGTCTGGTTCAACTTGCGGTTGATATCGGCAATTTCCTTGACCCAGCGGCGGCGGAAGCGGTGATCCTGGGTAAGAATAGCATCCGGCTGCCAGTGGAAATAATAGGCGATGTAGGCTATCTCCTGGTAAAGCTGTTCCAGGGGATAGCCTATCAATCCCCCCCCAGGCTGGACAGATCCACCTCAAACGGTTTTCCGCAGTGCGGGCAGTTGAACTCGCGCCGAGTATTACCGCTCTCATTGATCTGCCGGTAGAATTCCTGAAGGTAGGTTAGATCGGCGGCGAAAAGGTTTTCGATCACGTTGGTGGTGATCGCGCGCAGCGTGCCCAGGCGGATGATCACGCGCGCCAGCAGGACAATGACCAGGTAGGCTTCGTTGCTCTGCACGCGCATATCGTTCAGGATGGTGATCTCGTCCATCGCCGTCGCCAGGCGCATGGTGCCTTCCTTGTGCAAAGTGCCTTCCTTGTCCACATAACCCATCGGCAGGGTAAAGTCAAATTCAGTTTGCAGACTCATGACATTCCTTTTAGCTTGGGATGACCATCTCAATCCGTTCGGCTTGAAAGGTGATCTCAAAGCTGGTGTAATATTCTCCCCTGGTCTGGTTGAAGGAGAATCCGGTGATGGCGGAAGGGATGGCATTGTAGAGATTCCAGACCATCTGCGGTCCGCCCACGTAATCAATCATGACAATGGAGAAATTGCTGCGCACTTCCAACAGGCGCCCTTCCACCGACGCTTTGAACTTGTTGTACATATCCATCGTCTTGCCATCAAAGGCGCGCAGAAGGACGACAGGCTTATAGGTGATCTGACCGGGCATGTACATGGTGTTGGAACCACCGTTGGCATCCACCTGGGTGTAGGCGATCATGCCGATTTCCTGCTCCCCGCCGGTCAGACTATCGAAGTTCTCGACAAAATTCGAATCCGGCGGAAAGGTATCTGTAGCCAGGATGTCGTACAGCGCGAAATAGGAGGTCGGCATCACTTGAATGTCATCGCTCATGGGGCCATCCTTTCCCTGGAGCATGAAACATGTCTGTCTCAGACTCCAGGGAAGCTAGACTGATAGATTAACTGACGCGGACCACGCCTTCGTGGACGATGGTGACATCTTCGATCATGTAGTTGGTCGAACCGGCATCCATCTCAGGCCCGACCACCTTGCTGGGCCAGGCGTTTTCAAAGTTCCAACGCGCGATCTCGGTGTTATCCTGAGCGTAGGCGACGATGGAGCAATTGGTGCGGGCGTCTTCGATCTTGCCTTCCACCACCATCTGGCGCCATTCCCAGATGTCCATGGCGCTGGTCACGCCTCGTTTGAGGCTGACCGGCGTCCAGGTCAGACGACCGGGAAGCTGGCGGATGATGGTTTCGCCCGTTTCGGAATTGACAATTTTTTGCTGGATCACTTCGGTCTCAGAGCCTATCCCGCTCACCTGGGTGAAAAAGCCGCTGAGTTTTCCTTCAATTTCCAGTCCAAACTTAAACGCAACAAGCGGATCTTCTCGATCTGGCATGGTGATACCTCCTCAGTAAGTAATGCCTCTTATTCAGATCCCGGACCAGCCCACTGGCTGATGCGGAAGATGACGAATTCGGCCGGTTTGACCGGCGACAGGCCTATTTCAATGATCAGGCGTCCCAAGTCGCGCGATTCTGGCGGGTTCAGCTCATCATCGCACTTGACATAGAAGGCCTCGGCGGGAGACGAGCCAAACAGCGCGCCGTCGCGCCAGACCATCCGCAGGAACGACGACACATCGCGGCTGACGCGCGCCCACAGCTTGCGGTTGTTGGGCTCAAACACCACCCACTGGGTGCCGTTCTCGATCGATTTCTCGACGTAATTGAACAGGCGGCGGACATTGATATAGCGCCAGGCGGGATCGCTGGACAGGGTGCGCGCGCCCCACACGCGGATGCCGCGGCCGGGGAAAGCGCGGACGCAGTTCACGCCGATGGGGTTGAGCGTATCCTGTTCACCCTTGGTGGTCTGATAGGACAGGCCCACCGCGCCCAGCACGATCTCATTGGCGGGGGCTTTGTGAACGCCGCGGGTGTTATCGCTGCGCGCCCAGACCCCGGCCAAGTGCCCGGAAGGCGGCACCGCGACCACCATATCGGTGGCGGGGTCCATCACCTTGATCCACGGATAGTACATCGCCGCGTAGCTGGAATCAAAACCGGTGATATCCATACGCCAGCGCTTGACTTCCTGGGGAGTCATGTCCGGCGGTGCATCCAGAATGGCGACGCGGTCGCCCATGCGCTCGCAGTGGGCGATCATCATACCCTGCACAGCCTTGACCATTTCCAGGTTGAGCTTCTCGCCAGGCATGGTGGTCATCAGATCCGGAACAGAGAGCATGGTCACATCATCCAGCACCTCGAGGCCTTCAACGCCCTTGCGCTCGCTGACGTCGCCGCGGAACTCGCTGGCGACGGGCGGTTCGAGCAATTTTTTCTCAATGGTCAGGGTGGTTTCCTGCTCGCGCGGCATGACCTTGTCCAAAGCGCCGCCTTCCAGAACCACCAGCTCGACGAACTTGGGCAGTTTGTTGTTCTTGTAAGCCACCGCCACCTGCTTCTGACCGTCCACCACGGTGGATTGCAGCTTGACATCGCCGAGCGTTTCCAGCGGCTTCCACCCGCCGGTGGCGGCTTCCTTTTCCACCGTCAGGGTGAAGGAATAATCGCCGCCTGCGGGCGCTTCGGGTTCAGCCGTTTCTTCGCCTTCCTTGGCGGCTTTCTTGGCAGGCGCGGGCAAAGCCAACTCGCCGATACGCACGCGCATTTTCATGCCTTCCACACCAGCCTGGCGCGCGCGCACAGCCATGACCGGCTTGCCGCCGGCATTGAGCAGCACCGCTTCGGCTTTGGGGAAGGTGCGCACGCTGACCACATAGCAGCGCGATCCGCCGTTCATGAAGTAGCCGTACACCGAATTGGGCAGGTTGATCCCGGGGACAAACCCGCCAAAGCGTTCCACAAACTGGGTCCAGTTGGTCACCAACTGCGGGCGGTTGAGCAGGTTCTCCACCACCATCTCACCACCAATTTCGCGCACCATTTCAGCTTTCTCGGTGAAACCGACGAAGGCCGCCATGGCTGTGCCAACGCCTTCGATCGGCTTTGGCCCCCGGTCCACCTCTTCTACATAAACGCCGGGTGATAGATATTCTGGCATGCTATCCTCCTTTTAGGATTTGGGTTGATATGTGAAACACAAACGACTGAGATCATACAATGATAAGAATAGGTCAAAGAGTTTGCTCCTTTCTAATCTGGCCGGGAAAATGGCTGGTTGCCTCATAATTGAATATCGTAATTCTGAGCGGGAACCGTTATTTTATGGCGTTTAAGAATTTTCTTGTTGTATAGAACATCCAAATGGTATTCGCCCTCCGTGAGATTTTGAATGGTGTACTTTCCCTCCTGGTTGATTTCAATCGGCGCCTGCCTTTCCACCAGGATCAGGGAAAGGGTGGAGGTATCATAGCGTTCGCTCTTCACGCTCCCGCTCACAGCATATCGCGCCTTGGAGGTGGCCTTGAGAGACACCTGGGTGCTGGTGCCGGCAGGCCCGGGTGTTTGTATGAAGCGCGTTTCGCGCTGAGCCACCTGGGTATAAATCATCGGTTGGTAAGGATCCATCGAAATGGTGATGGTGAGCAGGACGCCCGGGTGCATTTCATTATCCAAAACGCCCCACATCTCGCTGAATTTATCGATCGGGCCAATTTCTGGCGGGAAAGTGGCCACGTCCAGGATGATGGGCGTGGGCTGCGCTTGCAGGCGCTCGGTCAGCAGATCATTGGGCAGGAACGGGTTGCGCAGCAGCGCCAGCAGGGAAGAAGCCAGCAGCAAATGCTCATCTTCCGGCTCTTTGACCCACACGGTCATCAGGTAACGCAGGTCCATGCGCACCGGATTGCGGCGCACCTCGGTTGTACCGTTGGGCAGGGTCTTGGTGGTGTATTGCTCCGACCCGCGCAGGCGCAGATTCTCGCGCAGGTCAAACAGGAACAGGTTGATCGTCGGCTTGTTCAGGCGCGAAGACCATTCACGCTTGGGCTGGTCGAAGACAACATCCACTTCGTTATCCCGGATGGGGATTTCGCGGATCAAGAGTTTGCGCAGGACTTCATCAATATCGGGGATCACAGTTTTTGCATCCTTGGGTTATTTGACTGGCTGCATCTTGGATTCCAGGTCTTTGATCTTGGCCTGCAATTCCTTGTTCTTCTGCACTTCTTCGGCGTACTTTTCGGCCATGGTGTTGAAGGCATTTCCGCCGCCTCCACCGCCGCCCTGACCGACGTTGACCGTCACAGGACTGCCGCCCTTGGCTTTATCGCCTTCCTCTTCCTTTTCTTTTCCCATAAAGTGCTCTTTTGCCCCGCCGAGCGCGCCGCCAATCAAACCCGGCAACTTTTCCTTGGCCATCCCCCAGGCCTTGCCCATGAAGCCCTTGAATTTGCCCCATTTGGAGTTCTTCTCGGCTTCCTCTTTTTCGGCTTGCATGGTCTTGAAGGCTTCCTCATCGCCGCCCTTGGCCAGGTTTTGCAGCTTGGTGGCGCGGTTCTTATCGGCCATGCCGGCTTCTTTGTCACCGAACAGCGTCTTCATCCTTTCCCGCGCACTCTTGATATCCTCCGGCTTGGCAGAAGTGTCGTTGATGGTGCCCATCAACTTGGCCCGGTAGTCGGTCTCTTTTTTCTTTTGCGGATCCTGGATTTCGGCTTTGGCAAATCCGAGCTGTTTCTTGGAAACCTGCTCATCCAGCTTGGCGGTGGCCTTCTGGCTGGTTTTGCCAACCTGTTTGGCTTTGGCCTGCAGCTCCTCTTCCATGCTCGGCGGTTTTTTTGCAAAAGCTGATTTGATTTTTTGACCCAACGAGGGCGTTTCAGGTTTGGTGTACGATTCTTTAGCCAACTGACTGACCGTTTCCAATTGCATTTTGGGAGTCATCTTGGGCGCTTCCGGGATCGGACCCGGCGACAGCGGCTTAGACTCATCTTTTTCCGGTTTCTTGTAGTCGGGGTTGCGCTTGTAACCGCCTTTTTCCTTGTCCTCAATCCACATTTTTTGGCGCTGCACCACCGGGCCGTCCGGCTGCATCTGGACTTCTTCTTCCTCAGCCTGCATCTGAATTTCTTCTTCTTCCTCAGCCTGCATCTGAATTTCTTCTTCTTCTTCAGCCTGCATTTGCAGTTCTTCTTCCTCGCCCTGGGTCTGCACCGCGCCGCGCGAAGCCGCGCCCTTGACTGGCGCGCTATCGCGCGAAATGCGCTCGGCCTCATGTTCCTGCGGGGTGGCTTTGCCGCCCAGCCTCAGCCGACCGTTGGTGCCGCCATTGCTGGCGGACTGCTGCACCACGTGGGTCAGCTCGTGCACCAGGGTCTCGCGCCCGGCGGGTGTGCCGGGAGCATAGACGCCGTTTTTGAAGAAGATATCATTGCCAATGGTGAAGGCGCGCGCGCGGATGCGGCGGCTGAGCTTGTCCGCCTGGGCGTCCGTGTGCAGACGCACCTTGCCGAATTTGCGCTTGAACTTGCGGCTCATCTCCGCCTGCACATCGGCAGGCAGTTGGCTGCCGCCGCTGCGCGCCTGCTGGATGGAATCGGAGACTTCCGGATGCAGGTTGCCCTGCCCGTCAGCCGGCGGCTCGCGCTGGGCGCTCTCATCCAGGGCGCGCTGCACCACCTGGTTGCCCAGTTGCTGCTGGGCCGCCAGCAGGTCGTCATGCCGCAGCGTTTCCGGCGCCTCGCGCATCTGCTCCGGGTTGACCTTCTGCCGCGAGCCGTGCTCGAGCTTGCGAGTGCGGGGCGACCGCTGCGCCTGGTTGGGTTGATGTGATTTCTGGAAACTGGACATAATCAATGCTCCCTTCAACCAAAACTAGAGGGTAAAATCGGCTTCCTGGATCAGGCGACCCATCTTCTGGAATTCGCGCCGCGCACCGTGCATCAGATGCTTCATGCGCAGGCTGCCGCCGTCGTTGGCAGCCAGGTAAGCGGCGCTGACAATGATATTGCGGATGCTCCCGCCGGCCAGTTTGAAACGTTTGGCCAGCAGGGGCAAATTCAGATCATCCCCACGCGGCAGGCCCGGCGGCAGCAGCACCTGCCAGATGCGCAGGCGGTATTCCTCGTCCGGGAAGGGGAAGTTGATAATGAATTGCAG
The DNA here is from genome assembly GCA_964496705.1 of uncultured Anaerolineaceae bacterium. Classification (GTDB taxonomy): domain Bacteria; phylum Chloroflexota; class Anaerolineae; order Anaerolineales; family Anaerolineaceae; genus CAZCBJ01. Next base: position 22,290 of record CAZCBJ010000032.1, read on the forward strand.
GCGGCGGGTGAAAGCCTCGTCCAGGTTGGCGCGCAGGTTGGTGGCCAGGATGGCCACACCGTCGTAAGCTTCCATACGCTGCAGCAGATAACCCACCTCGATATTGGCATAGCGGTCGTGGGCATCTTTGACCTCAGAACGCTTGCCAAAGATGGCGTCCGCCTCGTCAAAGAACAGGATGGCGTTGCTGGTTTGCGCCTCGTTGAATATGCGCTCCAGGTTCTTCTCGGTTTCGCCGATGTACTTGCTCACCACCGTGGAAAGGTCAATGCGGTACACATCCAATCCCAGCTCGTGAGCCATGATCTGGGCAGCCAGGGTCTTGCCGGTGCCGGGCTGACCGGTGAACAGCGCCGAAATGCCGTTGCTGGCGGTCAGCTTGTGCCCCAGCCCCCACTGTTCCAAAACCAGCGGGCGGGATTGCACCATATCCACCATCTCGCGCAGCATATGCAGGGGCGTATCCGGCAGCACCAGGTCTTCCCAGACGTAGCGCGGCTCAATTTTCTGCGCCAGGTCAGCCAGGTGGTGACCGGAGTGGATGCGCGCCGCCTGGAACAAATCCGAGCTTTGCAGACCGCGCCCGGATTGCAGCGCCAGCGACATGGCGGTGCTGGCAGCCGCCACGATTTGCCCGCTGGTCAGCACGAACTGCCCGGCCAGCACGCTGAAATCCTGGGCGGGGATGTTGTGCTGGATGTCTTCCAACATCACCCCCCACAATTCGGCGCGCTCGCCGGCGGTGAGGCGGTTGAACGGCACCAGCATGAGAGGATAATCGTTGCCCAGCATCTCATCACTGAACTTGAAGGGCTGCCGGCTGCTGAACAGCACGCTGTCATCCGCCAGGCGCAGGACGCGGAAAACTGCCGGGTGCAGACAGCCGTCCCGGTCAATGAGGCTGTCTGCGCCCTGCACCAGCAGCAGCGCTTTGAGCATGCGCGCATCCCGTACCGCAGCCGAAAGTTGAATCAGCGCAGAGGCGATCTCAGCCTCAGCGGAAACGGTCACACTCAGCAGTGGTCTGCGCATGGCAGATGCCAGTCGCCGGGCAGCCATCGCCTGCTGGAAGAAATCTCCGCCGTGCAATGTGACAAACGGATGCACATCTGCAAAAATGTCGGCTCCGGGCATCAGCGGTGTGGCGAAAATGTCTTCCTCCGGCTCATCCTGCGCTCCGGGAGCAGGAATAAAATCAACGCCCTCGCCCAGCTCAAGCGGTGGCTGATAAGCGTCCAGCAGCCAGGCCAACAAAGATGGGGCTGCCTGAAACGCCTGGCGCAGCGGGTTGGGCGGGCGGTTGGCATCTTCGATGGGCTGGATCAGGTTGAACTGGCGCAGCGGCGCGTGGCAGTCAAATCTCTGTAAATAATCCAAGCGCCCCAGGTCATCCGGCAGCAGCAGGGTGAGGATCAGATCGGCGCCGGGATGCACGCGGGTGACGTCATCCTGCAGGTAGCTGAAGATGCGCTCATAGCGCAGATCGAGGGCTGGCGCCAGGCAGATCATCAGCGCCCACCAGTCAAACTCATCCAGTCCAAAGGTTTGTTTCAAAGCCAGCAGGCGCAGGGTGATGCCGCCTTGTTGGGCCTCATCTTCCATACTCCTTTTACGATGCTCAGCAAAAGAAAGCGCAGATGCCAGGCGGCTTTCCACCTCGTCCGGCAGCGCCACCCCGCTGCCCCAGTGACTCGCGGCAGGTTTTTGGGTCAATGCCAGCGCCTCATCATCGGTGATCACCAGACCGCGGAAACGGTCAGCCGGGTTTTGCCCGGCGGCCTGCCAGCGGCGCACGGCATGTTCCAGCCGCGCGTCCAACCAGGACAGCACTGCTATCAAGTATTCCCGCTCCAATTCGACCGCCGATTTCATCAATATCAACCGAATCTTTCCTTACTCACTTGAGCTTTACGCGGATCAACAATTCCTTCTGGAATTCTTCTGTCGAACGCAACACGACCTCTCCGCCGCTGACCTGCACCAGCTCAAAGCGCACCAGCTTGTTTTGCCCGCTGTTGTCAAAAGCCACAGGACCGATGCAGGGCAGGGAGTAATTGGAAGCGCGGATGGCGTTGCGCAGCTTCTCGCGCACCGCCGGCAGGGTATCCGGCGGTTCCTGGCGGTTCGGCAGCAGACGCTCCCATTTGTTCTGCACCGGCAGGCTGTCTTTTACCTGGCGCGCGGCCTGATCCAGGAGCGACACCGCCGCATAGGTCTGAGCGGCGTAAATCGAGTCAATCGCAGCCGGGCAGCCTGCGCGCTCCAGCTTCTGGCGCAGCACATACACGCCTTCTGCATCGCCGGTTTGCAGAAATTCTGCGCTGGCAAACGCCCCGGCTTGCCCCACCAACATGGGCAGCAGACCTTTCCCGCTGTACACGTTGCGGAAAGTGCGCACCAGGGTCAGCGCGACATCCGGCTCGTTGCTGACCAGCAAAACCAACTGTGCGCCCTGGGTCAGCGCAGAGGTGGCCAGCGCTCGAATGCGCTCAGGATCCGGCGCCTGGGAAGAAAAACTGGAATACAGGACGATTTCCATCTGCTGGCGCATGGCAGCCTGCGCAGCCGCGACCGCCGCGTTTTCGCCAAAGGTGTTCTCCTCGTAGATCAGCGCAACGCGCAGCCCGGGTGTCACCACTGCCGAACCGCTTTCCACCGGTTTAACCATCAGCGTGTCAAACAAATAACCGGCATAAGCAGAGGCCGGCGCACTGAGGCGGAACGCCCACAGGTTGGCGGAGGGCAGCAGATTGTCGCCCCCGGCGGTGGGAATGAGCATCGGCACATTGAAGAAATTGACCAGCGAAGCCGCGCGCATGGTGGCTTCGTTGCTGGTGGCGCCGATCAGCGCCACCACTTTTTCCTCTTCCACCAGGCGGCGCACTGCCACCTGGACATCGTCCGCCTGGTTGCCCTCGGCAGCAGCTTTTTCTGCGTAATCCGGATCGGTAAGATTCTGGCTGCCCAGCAGGTAACCCGCATGCTGTTCGCGCGCCTGGGGCGCGGCGCTGTTGAAGTCCAGCTTTCCCTCGCCCGCCGGCGCCGCCCACAGGCTGCCAACTGCCAAAGGTTGGCTGAAAACCCCCGCAGAGGGCTGGCAGGCGGCCAGCAGGAGGCTGAAGAGGAGCATGAGGCGGGATAGAGATTTTTTCACGGTGCGTTTCTCCTGGGGGCGGCTCGCGAAGTCGCGCTTATTCAGGCCATCCTTGCTTGATATAACCGATCCGTATGCCGTTGAGGATGTAGAGTTGATATTTATAAGCCGAGTTTTGGGGCTGGAAGGTGATGTTGGTGCTCACTGTGCGGTCATCTGCCGCGCCGGCATATCCCGTCGTATTGCCACATTCGATGGCAACTTTCTCATCCTCACTCGCGCCGGTGCGGTACCAGCAAGACTGCCCTTCGCATTGCGCCGCATCGGCATCATTGCCATCCACCTCC
>CAZCBJ010000033.1:0-9461 GCA_964496705.1 uncultured Anaerolineaceae bacterium
TCTCACCTCGCATGTGGCGGGAATGGTTCAAACCGGTCTACAAGGATTACATCGACCTGGCGCACCATCGTGGAAAATACGCCTTCATGCATTCGGATGGTACACTGCGGACATAATCCCCGATCTGGTGGAGTTGGGGCTGGATGCGTTGAATACCCAAATTTTCTGCATGGACATCGAAACCCTCGGACGCCGATTTGCCGGAAAAATAACCTTCTGGGGCGAGATTGACCGGCAGGCGCTGCTTTCCTTTGGAACCCCCCAGCAGATTGACGCCTCTGTCCGGCGTGTGTACCATTCTCTGTACCGCGAAGGGGGTGTCATTGCGCAGTGCGAGTATGGCGCGGGCGCAAAACCCGAAAATGTCTTTCAAGTTTTTCAAAGTTGGGAGGAAGTACACCCGGAATGAACCCGCGAGGGGTTAATCTTTTTTCGTAACCATCCCGAACAAAATGAAGGGGTCGAACACCTGGAAAATACCGCTGACCCGCCAGGTGCAGTAATTAGCCATCTCCATCAGGGAGGCGCTGTTGTCATAATGGGCCATGCTCTTGAATCGCGCGCCGACTGGACCCAATCTCGCCTCCAGATGAAGGTGTGGATTGAGCGCGTTGCCGCTCTGCCCGACTGCGCCCAGCGCCTGTCCGCAGAAAACTTCCTCGCCCATCTTGAATGCTGCTTCACGATCCAGGTGCGCATACAACACATACACAGATTGTTTTGACGAATCCCAGGTTTTCTCGCCATCCTCCCATGGGCAAATCAAGCTGGTTCCGATGAGTGGAAGGCTGGCTGGCTGCGGTAAATTTACCGATTCAAGCCATTCGAGACTCAGATGGTCAAGAGGTGTTTCCACCATCAACGCGAATCCATAAGGAAACCTGTCTGGCGTTTGCATAGCTACGTAGCCGCTCAGCACTGCCTGGACTGACCTCCCGCCAATCGCCATCCGCTGCGCATCTATATCCGCCAGGTCCACCCCCTGGTGGGGATCATCAGAACCGGGAGGCGGCGGGGCGAACGGGTTGGCCACCGCGACCGGCAATTCGGCAATTTCCCTTCCAGCCAGAGGAGAGCAGATTTCAGGAGAACCCCCCTCTTCGATCAAGGTGGCGGTTACCTCAATCATCGCGCTCGTGGGTTCTGTGACAGCCGCACGGGTTGGCTTTGAAGTTGGATCGGGTGTGGCAGCCTCCGTCGCGTCCGCCTCAAGAGTACTAAGGGAAACCGGTGATGCCGTCTGGCTGCAGGATGCCGCGGCCAACCCTATCACCAACCAGACAATCAGCAAACAGCGCAGAGAGAGTCTCTTCGACACTTTCTGCGCTGTCTTTATTATCATATGACGATCAAGACTAGCTTAATAAGGTTAGCCAGGCGTTGATCAAGTGCTTGCTGCGCCGCTCCACCGCCGGATAGGTTTCTTTGAGCAGCGCCACCAGGTCAGCAGATAACCAATGCTGTGTCTGCAGGCGCTCATGCACCGTCTCAGCCGTCCGCGGCGTTGCCCGCGACACCTGGAGGATATCCACCATCCTCCACAGAGAATGGGCCTTCTTGACCTGATCGATGGTCAGCGCCTCAAGTTTTTCCAGCACCTCATCCAACATACTGCGCGCCGTTTCCACCCGGCTGGACTCGGCGTAAATGCGGTTGATCGGCTCGGTGCCTGAGGCGCGGATGCGCAGGAAGTGGCGGTCATCCCCACCCGAATCGCGCAGTTGCACCTCCACCAGGTCGTAACGCACCCCGCCGGCATACACCACCTCCATCCCGGCCACGCGATGACCTGGATGGGACTTCATCTCGTCGAGGTAAAAATCAATCAGCGCTTCCTTAGCTTCAAGCACCGCGTCCACATCCACCCGACCGGTATTGGATCCTTGTGCTTCGCCGCCACCATAAGTCAACCAGCAGCCCGGAAGCTGGCAGGTATCTTCCCAGATGGCGCGCAACGAGGTCAGCGGATTCTCAGGGCGGGTGGCAAAATAGGCCAACATATCCAGGATGAGCAGGCAGGCCCAAACCCCATCTTTATCAGTGACATGCCCGCGGGTGGTCAGACCTGAAGATTCCTCGCCGCCAATCAGTAGGATATCGCGCCAGTTTTCTGGCAGCGGTTTCAAACCCTTGTACTGCCGATCGGTGCGCCGCTGCTCTTCGATGTACTTAATCCCTACCGGAACAAAGAAGGTATGCTGGTATACCCGGCTGCGCAGGTCGCCCTTCAAGTGTTTATAAAATGGATGCGCCACATACGCCGGGATCACTTCTCCCTCCGGTTCAAAAGGTGTGTTATCCGGCCCCATGCCGGCCAGCCGCTCGATTAACGGTGAGCCGGTTTGTGTGGCAATCACTTTTCCAGTCAGCCCCAGTTCGCGCCGCAGGTAGCGCACCAGCATCGAAAGCACCTGGTTGGGGCGGAAGTACTCGCCGCCTTTGTCCACCACCCCATAACGATCAGCGTCTGTGTCGGTACCCATCCCCAGGATCGCGCCGGTTTCCATCACTTTTTGCTTCAGAGCGTCGATAAAAGGCTCTTCCGGGTTGGCATAATCCAGGCCGGGAATATCCGGATCGCGTTCTGCATGGATCACCGTATGACGAATGCCCACCTCGCCTAGAATTTTTGATAGATAGCCGCGGGCTGCACCGTGCATTTCGTCCACCACCACCAGTTGCCCATCGCAGAACCTGCGCATCCGCTCCCAGTTGAGCGGGATGCGTTGATTATTCACGCCGTTGTTGAAAATCCATTGGGTGTACAGCGTGATGGGATCAAATCCGCGCAACCGTCCCTCCTGGCGGGCTTCGATCGTATCCTGCGCTGCAATCGGTGTATCCAACAGTTGAAGCTCGTTGATGCGCACGGCGATGTAATCGGTCAGGTTGGTCGCGGCGGGATAGCCCAGGCGCGGGTTGAATTTGATCCCATGCCATTCGGGCGGATTGTGGCTGGCGGTGCAGTTGATCAGACCGGCCACTTCTTTCGGGTCAAGGTAATCGGTCAGGGTATAGACCAATGCCGGTGTAGGCGTATCGCGGTTCGCCAGGTCCACTTTGAACCCGTTCGCCAAACAGACCTGGGCAGTCCAATTCGCAGCCACATCCGCAAACCAACGGCTGTCATATCCGATCACCACCCGCCTCCCAGCCAGGTTTTCCGCCCCGGCATATGCGGGGATTCCTTCCCCCTTCAACACTTCGCAGATCGCCTGGATCACCTGCTTGGCGCGTGTCTCCGTGAAATCGACACCCCACACGCCACGCACACCGGACGTGCCAAACCGCAGGTACTTACGGGAGTAAATTTCCTGCAACAATCCCGGCTTACCATCCCTGCCCATCAATGTTGGATCGCTGGTCCGCAACATGAAACTGCGGATTTTTTCTGCGATATTGCCCACCTGGATCACGCGGAAAGGCATGAAGCGGTCTGCATCCAAAGTTGGATCCATACAGTCCAGGATGGGGAACAACTCATGGCGGATATCTTCCTTCAGCGCGGTGAACGGCGGGCTGGAAAGATAGGTTTTTGCCGCCCGGATAGCCTGCTTGCGCAGGTCACCCATCATCGGCAGGTATTGCGAATCAATGAGTATGCGGTATGCCCGGTCTTTCTCAGTTGTAGGCATCAAAGTCTCAAAGCGGTATTGCCCCGCCTCAGCCATCACCGTCAGCAGGATGCTGAACAGACGCGCCGAATCAATTTCGGTCCAGCCGCTCAAGTCTGCATTTCTGGACAATTCACTTTCGATAGCCTGGATGAATACCTGCATGGTTTGCGCAGCAGACCGCCAGGTTTCGGGCGTATCAGCAGAATTTAGCATCGAGTTGGCATTGACGAACAGCTTTGCCATTGCGCCGCGATTCAGCGAGGGCTGAGCCGCCCAGCTTTCCACCTCTTCTCTTACTTTTATAATTGGCAGACTCATCTTCTCCTCCTCGGTTTTATGATTATTTACCCAGTCAGATGGTCGGAGGGTTTCAAAATTCCTCCGCGAGTGCAATTTAATATTTCCACCGAACGGTCCAGGGTTTCAGTCAAGGTCTGAACCGTATCACATATCTTCCAGGCAGCATCCGCCAGCTCCTGCTCAGAGTGGCGGTTATCGGCCTCCAGCATGGCGCGGAACAACGGCTCGGTGCCTGAATAACGCAGCTCAATGCGCAACAATCCTGGCAAATCTTTCTTTGCCTGTTGAACCACCCTCTCATATTGCGGCTCACCATCCAAAGGCGGTTTGGTGCGAACCCGCGCAGAGGCGATCACTTGTGGAGCCTTCTTCATCCATCCCGCCATGTCACACATCGACTCTGCTCCCGAGCGATTGAACACCCGGGCCATGAACAATGCAGTTCGGATGCCGTCGCCGGTTACATGACCATCGTCCAGTAAAATGACATGCCCCGATTGTTCTCCCCCCAATGCATACCCGTGCTGGCTTCCCTCTCCAGCGCATTCGACCAGCTTCCTGACCACATACTTGTCCCCCACTTTGGTTTCATGCAAGACCAAGCCTTTCGAATCGGTGTAATTTCGCAAACCCTGATTGCGCATGTGGGTGGTCACCACCGCGCGGCCTGCCAGCATCCCTTGACCATCCAGATATCCCGCCAGGATGCCCAGCATGTGGTCGCCGTCGATCAGGTTCCCCTGCTCATCCACCAACACGGTGCGGTCGGCATCTCCATCAAATGCCACCCCGAAGTCCGCCTGGAACAAACGGATCAACTCACCCATTTCACTCGGGTTCTTGCGCACATGTTCCGAACCTGCCCGGTCATTAATGTTCAAGCCAGTCGGAGAGGAGTGCACAGCAATTACCCGGGCGCCCAGGCGGCTAAAAGCTTGTTCAGCCAGTCCGCAGGCAGCTCCGTTGGCGCAATCCATGACCACAGTGACGGATTGCAGCTCATCATCAAAATGCTCAACCAACAAATCCTCGAGGTAGATTTCCTTCAACCCGGACGCTTCCACCCTTTTCCCCAACAAAGGGGGCAGCTCCCATTCATCCGCTGTACCCCCCAAGAGGATTTCAATCCCCATTTCCGTCTCTTCATCCAATTTATAGCCAGAAGAGTTGAAAAATTTTATCCCATTTTCTGAAACGGGATTGTGAGACGCGGAGATGACCGCTCCGGCATTGGCTCCCATCTTCTTCACCAGTCTGGATACACCCGGCGTTGGGCAAACGCCCAGATCCATGACGGTGAAACCACTGGCCAGCAGACCGGAGGTCAATGCATGTTGCAGCATCTCGCCGGATTGCCGGGTATCCCGCCCAACATAGATGACCGGTCGGGCGCTGGCTTCTCCTAATACCTGTCCGGTAAAATATCCCAGTTTTTGAACAAAAGATGGTGTCAGGGGATAATGCCCGACATGACCGCGAACACCATCGGTTCCAAACCATTTGAGTCCCATGTCTGTTCGGCTCCCTCGAATGAAATGCCTGCATCTCGTGGAAGAATGACAAAACGAATTATACCGTACACAGTTATGTTAGGTTGTATGACAATTGACAGTTGACAGAGGTTAAACAGGTATGCTATATTCGGAAACGAACCCCAATATCATGAAAGGAATAAAAAATGAAACTACAACCCCCATGCCCGACCTCCGGCGAGAGTTTTACCATCGAGTATTCTGAAATTGAGCCTCTGCTCCAGGCTCCGCCGATGGACCTGCCCAAATGGCCGGAAGCGACCATCACGCTGAAGGACGGCCGTATCCTTTATATCCGCGAAGCCAGAATGGAAGACGTGCCTTTGATGCTTTCCTGGATGGAAAAAGTCATGAAAGTGGAAAAGGATTTCTATGACATCGTTGGTGTGCGCGTCTATGGAGAAATCCTCGGCTGGTATCGCAAACGCATCAAGGATCCCTTCCACCTGGTTGGACTGGTGGACGGCGAATGGATTGGTCTGGCCAATGGCCGGGTCATGAACGAGGATATTGCCCTCAGTCTGCATACCATGACCTTTAGCCGCCGCGGGCGCATCGGCTGGGCAATGTATTACGCCAAGACCTACTATGCTTTGGAGATTCTAAAATGCCGTGAGTGGTGGTCCACTTTTGAGAGCTACAACGGTTGGCGCATGGCTGGTCTGGAAATGGCTCAGCCCACCTACCCCTGGCCGGAGTACCAACACGAACTGGGCGGCGCGCGGGTGTATTATCTCACCCAGAACTCTTGGAACGCTGGTGTGAAAGAATACGCCAAGCAGATGATTGGCTCGGACCTCAATTTTGAGGTCAGCGACGAAATCCGCGAACGCAACAAGGACTTCCATCTTCCTGCCGAATTGGTACTGTAAAGTTTTCGATCCGCACACGAGGGTGCTAAACAGCACCCTCGTGTTTTTCTAGTTAAAAATAATCATTTTGTCTGACATTTATCACCTTTGGAATTGACTTCAATTAGTATTGTGCTATACTTTTTTTGTCACCCGCCCTAGGGTTTGCATTAACCATATAACCTCTGGCAAAAAAATCGGCAATCCCGTTTTGTATCTAGATTTTTCAATTATCAAAACCATAACCCATCGAAGCACAAACCTCTCCAGTGAATCAAAAGCAGTGGTTTTTTTTTTGTACAGAGATCATCGATAAACAAATATTAAGGAGATTAACATGAGTGTTATCAAGGCACAGATCAGGACCGGGGCCTATTATGACTCTGCTTTCCTGATGCAGCTTCAACGATCACTGGCAGCGTTGCCGGGAGTCGTTGACGCTGGGGTGGTCATGGGCACCGATTCAAATAAAGAAATATTAGCCCATATAGACCTGGTCTCTCCCGAGGTGCACGCTTCCAAACCAGACGACCTGGTGGTGGTGGTGCGTGCAGAAAATGAAGACAGTGCAGACCAAGCCATTGCCGAAGTTGAGGTGCTCTTAACCCAGAAGAAAACCCGCATTGAGGCCGAATGGCGTCCCCAAAGCCTCGATACCGCCGTCCAGATGCTCCCGGAAGCCAACTGGGTGCTGATCTCCGTCGCCGGAAGGTACGCCGCCAGTGTGGCGCGCAATGCGCTGCGCCAGGGAAAACATGTTTTCCTGTTCAGCGATAACGTGCCTGTGGAAGAAGAAATTTCATTGAAGAAAATGGCTTCAGAGCGTGGACTGCTGGTCATGGGCCCTGATTGCGGCACCGCCATTGTCCGCGGGATCGGTTTTGGCTTTGCCAACAAGGTGCGCACCGGCCCCATTGGCGTGGTGGCAGCCGCCGGCACCGGGCTTCAGCAGGTGTCAGCCCGCATCCACCAGTTGGGCTCCGGGATGACTTATGGAATTGGCACAGGCGGACGTGATCTGTCCGAAAAAGTGGGCGCCGTTACCTTCCGCATGGCACTCGAAGCTCTCAGCCGCGATGCCGAGACGCGCGTCATTGTCCTCGTATCCAAACCCCCCGCCCCCAAAGTGGCCGAAGAAGTGCTGAAGGCAGCCAGGCTGGCCGGCAAACCCGTGGTGGTGAATTTCATCGGTTTTGCACGCGGAACACGCCGGCTTGGAAACCTGTTCTTTGCCTCCGGTCTGGATGATGCCGCGCAATTGGCCGTCGAGCTGGTCAATAATCCGCCCGATCTGGCTGAAAAAGTCCCGGACACTGTCCAATTCGCCCCGGGTCAGCGCTATCTGCGCGGCTTGTTCTCCGGCGGAACCCTGGCCTACGAAGCCCAGTATCTGCTGCAGGATTATTTGCCCCTGGTCTGGGCGAACGCCCCCTTGAAAAAAGAGAACAAGCTGCCCAATTCTTTGGTCAGCCAGGAACATTCCATCGTCGACCTGGGCGAAGACGAATTCACAGTTGGCCGGTTGCATCCGATGATGGACAACGAGATGCGCATTCGCCGCTTGATGGAAGAAGCCAGGGATCCGAGCGTGGCGGTGATCATGCTGGATGTGGTGATCGGTTACGGCTCGCATCCCGATCCTGCCAGCGAAATTGCTCCCGCCATCGCCAAAGCCATCTCCCTGGCCAAAGCCGAAGGACGCCACCTTGAGGTGGTGGTCGTGGCCACCGGCACCGACCAAGATCCACAGAACCTGGACAACCAGATTGCGCAACTCAAGGCTGCCGGCGCCTGGGTGGAGACCAGCAATGAAAAAATGGTGCGCTATGCCGGGAATATTTTGTATGAGTTGAACAAGGCTGGCGAAACGCAGCTTCCGCAAGATTGGAAAGCGGTTGACTTGGTCACGCTTCAGCGCGACCCGGCAGGCATCAACTTGGGCCTTGAATCGTTCGCAGAGAATTTCACCGCCCAAAATGCACCCGCGATCCATGTCGAATGGCGACCGCCGGCGGGTGGTAACGAGCGGCTGATGGCCATTCTGGAAAAAATGAAGAACTGAAATTCATCTGTTGGCGGTCTGGATTTGCAGGCCGCCAACAGTCATTTTAGGAGGAGTATCTGATGGTTGATATCGAAAAAGCCAATACAATTTGTGTCGATAGGATGATGGAAGCGCAACCGGTGGTGACCCGGGTTGCCAAAGCCCTGGACGTGATCCCGGGAATGCACGAGAACCTCTTCCTGCACGCCGGACCGCCCATCTCCTGGGAACGTATGGCCGGTCCGATGAAAGGGGCCGTAATCGGAGCGCTCCTGTTTGAGGAGCGCGCCAAAACACCCGAAGAAGCTGAAGAAATGGCGAAATCCGGCAAAATTATTTTTGAACCCTGCCACCATCATGCTGCGGTCGGACCCATGGCCGGTTTGATCAGCCCTTCGATGTTGGTCTATGAAGTTGAAAATCGCAAACACGGCAACAAAGCCTACTCCGGGCTGAACGAAGGGCGCGGGAAAGTACTGCGCATGGGTGCCTACAGCGACGAGGTCATCGCGCGCATGCATTGGATGAATAACACCCTCGGCCCCACCATTGACGCCGCATTGAAAGACCTGGGCGGGATCGACCTGCGCGCGCTGCTCGGCAAGGCATTATACATGGGCGATGATGGGCACAACCGCCTGGACGCTGCTTCCATGCTGTATACCGTCGCGCTTGCGCCAGCCATCGTGCGCACCGCCCGCGATTCAAAGACCGCCGCGGAGATCATCAAGTTCCTCGGCGACAACGCGCTCAGTATCCTCAACCCGGTCATGGCTGCCTGCAAGACCATGACCGACGCAGGACACAACGTGGAAGGCAGCACCATCGTCACCGTGATGGCGCGCAACGGAACGGATTTCGGCATTCGCGTCAGCGGACTTGGCGACCAGTGGTTTGTCGGTCCGGCACAGAAAGTGAAAGCCCTGTACTTCCCCGGCTTCACCGAAGCAGATGCCAATCCGGATATCGGTGACAGCACCATTACTGAAACCGCTGGCATCGGTGGGTTTGCCATGGCAGCAGCTCCCGCCATCGTCACCTTCATCGGCGGTTCGCCCAAGGATGCGACCAATACCACCCTCGACATGTATGAACTGTGCTTTGCCGAACACAAATT
>CAZCBJ010000033.1:9482-25620 GCA_964496705.1 uncultured Anaerolineaceae bacterium
CCGCGGCACTCCCACCGGCGTGGACATTCGAAAAGTGATTGAGAAGAACATGCTGCCGCGCGTGAATACTGGCGTGGCGCACAAAGATCCCGGTGTCGGGCAGGTTGGCGCCGGTGTGGTCTCACCCCCCGCCAATATTTTTGAAGATGCCCTGGTAGCATTTGCTGAAAAATACGGATACAACTAACCTACAACCTATTTAAGAAAGGATCATGGTATGGACCGCGAAAAATTTATCAACATCATGGTGAACGCCAAGCTATTTGACCTGACCCAGGATTGCAGCATCTTCACACCACCCTGGCCGGGTGAGAAATCGCTCGAAGTTCACTTCTTCAAGCGCGTCACCGGCGCTTACGGCGGAGGGCAAGGCGCCAACGGGCAGATCTTGAACTGGAGCAACACCGTCGGCACCCACCTGGTGGGCGAACGGGCATTTAATTCGGGCGCCCGGGCCATCTCTGATATCCCACTTTCCGACCTGTGCGGTGAGGGTGTGGTGGTGGATATCTCCGACATGGTCGGTGATTATGACCTGTATACGCCCGAGATGATCATGAAGAAAGCCACTGTCAAACCCGGCGATATTTTGATCATCAACACTGGGTACCACAAATATTCCTTTGACCAGCCAGACGTGCTCAATCCCGATGCCCAGGGCGGCGTGGAATCCAAGGAATTTGGCTTCCTTGTCCGCCATCCAGGCCCTTCTCCAGAATTTTATCAATGGGCATTGGACATGAAACTCAAGCTGATCGGTGTCGACTGCGGCACCGCCGAACATCCAATGAACACCCCCATCCGGCGCATGCATGAGAACCACTTTGCCCTGGCTGAAGCCAAGTTGAAAGAAAAGTACGGCAAAACCTGGGACGAGATGTTCCCGCAGGGTGAGTACTACGAAATGACCCACCACAAATTGCCCGCTGCGCATTTGTGCTTCGTCGAATGTATTGTCGGGCAGATCGACCAGCTCAAGAACCAGCGCGCTTGGATCATGGTCATGCCGATCCCCTACATGGAAGTTGAGACGGCATGGGCGCGCGTCAGCGCCATGACCCCGCCGGACGGCATGAGTGAGGCTGAGTTCTTCAAGGTGATGAACGGATCAGAAACGATCGATATGACCGTCCCTTTCAGCGTGCAAACCCCCCAGTGGTTGAACTACATTCCGCTCAGCCTGACCTACACCAAACGCGTCGGTGGCCAGTTCTTCGGCATGGGCCGCAATGGATCCATCTGCAATGCCAGCATCCACCTGGGCACGCACATGGACGGCGAAAAGCACTTCTATCCCAACGGTCGCACCATCGGCGAGGTTCCGCTGGATGAATGGGTGGGACCTGGCGTTATTGCGGATATTTCAGAACTGGTGAGCGATTCAAGTGTTTACACTCCCAAGATGATTCACGACGTGGTTGACATTCGCAAAGGTGACATTTTGATCATCAAGACCGGCTGGAACCGCTTTGGCTGGTGCAGCCCTGAGTCTGACGAATTCCGCTACATGGTCAAACACCCCGGTCCTTCACCCGACTTCGCCCACTGGGCCGCGGAAATGCAAATCAAGTGGATCGGCGTGGATGCCGTCTCGGCTGACCACCCGATGAACACCATCATGCGCATTTGGCACCCCAAGACCTTTGCCGAGGCCAACGCCAAGCTGATTCGCGATTTCGGCAAAGACTGGGACCAAATGTATCCGCTCAAGGATTTTTATCAGGATATGCACCTGAACCTGTTCCCCAAGAAAATCGTTCACGCAGAAAACCTGGCCGGACAAATTCGCGACGCGAAGAGCGGCCGTTATTACATCGGCTGCTACCTGCAGAAAGCCATGGAAGCTGAATCGATGTGGGGCCGGTTCGTGGCGTTCAAAGAAGCCTGAAACGGAGACTATCAACGATGAAGCCAGCCCCTTTTGAATATTTCGCGCCGTCCAGCCTGGAAGAAGCGCTGGATAAATTGGCCGAACTAGGTTATGGCGGGAAGGTACTGGCGGGTGGTCAGAGTCTGATCCCCGCCATGAACTTCCGCATGGCCCAACCGGCCGCGCTGGTGGATATGAACCATGTTTCTGAGTTGTTCTACATCAAACCAGCCCCTGACGGCGGGTTGTTGATCGGCACCATGACCCGCACCTCCGTCGTTGAACATGATCCCGTCGTCGCCCAAAAATTTCCCTTCATCATCGAAAATATGCCCCACATCGGACACGCACAGATTCGTAACCGCGGCACGTTCGGCGGGGCTATGGCGCATGCCGACCCTGCTGGGCAGCTTCCCGGCGCCGCGGTTGCGCTGAACATGCGCTTCCTCATCAAGGGCAAGGGGAAAGAACGATGGGTGAACGCTGAAGAATTCTTTATCGGCCCCTTCATGACTGTGATTGAGCCTGAAGAGATGCTTACAGAAGTCCATCTCCCCCCCTTACCGCCCCGCACCGGCACCGCCTATCAACAAATTTCGCGCCAGCAGGGTTCACAAGCCCAAGTGGGTGTGGACACGATCGTCACCCTTGAGGACAACGGTAGGATCAAAGCTGCCAGGGTGGTTTTAACCTGTGTGGGTGAAATGGCTATTTACGCCCGCGAAGCCTCTGCGATGCTGGTGGGTGAAAAGCCCTCCGATGCGCTTTTCGAAGCGGCTGGCGAAACGGCTGCCCAACGGGAGATAGATCCCGGCACTGATATCCACGCTACGGCTGAATACCGCCGCTCCGTGTCGCAGGGATTGGTCAAACGTGCTTTGACGGCTGCCGTGGATAGGGCAAAATAAGGGAGAACAACCATGACCAACCTCATTCACATTAAAGTCAATGTAAACGGTAAGGATTACGAACGGGAAGTGGAACCGCGCACCCTGCTGAGCGACTTTCTACGCCACGACCTCGGCTTGACCGGCACACACGTGGGCTGCGAGCACGGTGTCTGCGGCGCCTGCACGGTTCTTTTCGACGGTGTTTCCACCCGCTCCTGCCTGGTATTCGCGGTGCAGGCCAATGGGCATGCAGTGAAAACTGTTGAAAGTCTGGGAACTCCGGAGAAAATGCACCCCCTGCAGGAAGCATTCATGGAAAAGCACGCCCTTCAATGCGGATACTGCACACCTGGTTTCCTGATGTCCCTGGTGCCATTCCTGGAGCAGAACCCCAATCCGACCGACGAGGAAATCCAGGAAGCCGTCGCCAGCAACCTTTGCCGCTGCACCGGTTATCAAAACATCGGCGAAGCAGTCAAATTGGCCGCCCAGAAAATGGCAGCCCGGAAATAACGCTGAAAGGAGATCAACATGAGTACCCCCAAAAGAGTCTTCGGACAACCCCTGAAGCGTAATGAAGATCCCCAGCTGCTGACAGGCCAGGCTGTGTTCATCGACGATATCGAATTGCCCGGTATGTTGCACGCCGCCTTCCTGCGCAGCGATTTCGCGCACGCACGGATCAAATCCATCGATGTCTCAGCCGCCAAACAGCGCCCCGGTGTGGTGGCGGTGTACACCGCCGAGGATTTCGGCGAATTTTGGAAGCCCGGCCCCCTGCAGGTGCCTCCACCGTCTGCCATCCCCGGCGCAGTATTCAACGCCCGCACCCTGGTGCCGATTGCCAAAGACAAGGTGCGCTTTTCCGGTGAACCCCTCGCGTTGGTCATCGCTGAAAGCCGATACATCGCTGAGGACGCCCTGGCGGATATCTTCGTCGACATGGACATTCTCCCGGCTGTCACCGATATGGAGAAAGCCCTCGAACCTGGCTCTGCCCTCGTGCATGACGACCTGGGCACCAACCTGGCCGCGAATGTCTTCCAGGAAAAAGGAAGTTATGCTGAGGCAGCTGCCGACGCTTATAAAGTGATCAAACGCCGCTTTCGCATTGATCGCGGAGCAGGTGGGGCCATGGAAAACCGCGGATTGGTGGTGGATTGGAATCCCAAGTCTCAATCCATGACCATTTGGGCGACAACTCAGGCGCCCATTCCTCTGCGCAACACCATTGCCGCCCGCCTGGGCCTCTCAGAAACCCAGGTGCGCGTCATCACCCCCTTCATCGGCGGCGGTTTTGGTCCCAAAATCATGACCTCTCAAGCCGATGATGTCCTCCTGCCCATCGTTGCCCGCTGGCTGAACCGACCGTTGAAATGGATCGAAGATCGCCGCGAGAATTTTCTGGCGACCACCTCTGAGCGCGACCAGGTGCACGACGCGGAAATAGCCGTCTCACAAGATGGGAAAATCCTGGGCGTCAAGGATGTCTTCTACCACAACACTGGCGCTTACGACCCGTATGGCATGACCGTGCCGTTGAACACTCAGACCCATGTCACCGGCTCTTACCTGGTGCCGAATTATTTCACCCAGGTAAAGATGGTCTTTACGAATAAAATGGTGGTCACCCCTGTGCGGGCAGCAGGCCGCTCGTATGGCGTATTCGTCATGGAACGGTTGATGGATGCGGCCGCCAGGGAACTGGGCATGGATCCAGTTGAGTTCCGTTTGAAGAACCTGATCCAGCCCGACCAGTTCCCCTTCCGCACCGGTATCACCGGTCAGGATTTTGTCGAGAATGTCCTGGACAGCGGCAATTACCCCGCTACACTGACCAAAGCCCGGGAAATGATCGCTTACGATCAATGGAAAAAAGAAGTGCAACCCAAACTTCGCGCTGAAGGGAAACTGACAGGCATCGGAGTGATCTGCTTCGTGGAAGGCACGGCTGTGGGTCCCTACGAAGGCGCACGGGTGGCCATAGATGCCGGCGGCAAGGTGAGTGTCGCCACCGGGATCAGCACCCAGGGTCAGGGACATTTCACGGTGTATGCGCAAATTGCCGCAGAACAACTGGGGGTCGACATCAAAGATGTACGTGTCATCACCGGCGATACCGGCATTTTCCACTGGGGCGCGGGTACATTCGCCAGCCGGGGTGCCACGGTGGCCGGAACAGCGATACACAAAGCAGCGCTGGCCGTGCGCGAAAAGACCATTCAATTCGCCTCGAAAGTGCTCCATGTTCCTGCAGAAAAAATCATCCTCAAAGATGGCAAAGCCTTCGTGTCCGATGATCCCGGCAAATCAGTTGGATTGGGTGAGCTGGCTATGCGCTCCAACCCCATGCGAGGTGTCATCGAACCCGGTGTCGAGCCCGGACTGGAAGCCACTGCCTACTACGGCCCGCCGCATGGAGCCACCGGTCAGGGCAGCGTGGCGATGATTGTTGAAATCGATCCCGTCACCTTTGACGTCAAGATCGAACGTTTTGTGCTGGTTCACGATTGCGGCGTGGTGATCAATCCCATGATCCTCGAAGGTCAGGTGATGGGCGGGGTCCACATGGGCATAGGCAATTCCTTCTATGAAAAGTTGGTCTATGATGAAAATGGACAATTGCTGACCGCATCTTTTATGGATTACCTGATCCCTGAAGCCACGGATATGCCCCCCAAGATAGAACTGGGGCATGTCGAGAGCCCTTCGCCGCTCAACCCGTTGGGGATGAAAGGCGTCGGCGAGGCGGGAACCATCCCTGTTCCAGCCGCTTTTGTTTCTGCTGTGGAGAACGCACTCGCCCCATTTGGCATAGAGATCACAGAGGCGCCGTTGAACCCCAGCCGTCTGTTTACATTGGTACAACAAGCAAAATCCAAATAATCCAAAGGAGAAATCTCTCACATGAAAATCGAAGGTGAACACGTATTCAAAGGACCCCGGCAGGATGTATGGGAAATGTTCCGCGACCCCGAGGTATTGGCCAGCGCCATGCCCGGAACGCAGAAACTGGACAAGGTCAGCGATAGCGAATATGACGGCATGATGAACATCCGCATCGGCCCTGTCTCGGGGTCATTTTCCGGCAAATTAATCGTATCGGATGAAAATCCCCCCGAATCTTGCACGTTGACGGTGGACGGCCGCGGCGGACCTGGGTTTGCCAAAGGTGTCGGCCGTGTAAAATTCAGCGAACAGGACGACGGCACCACCCTGTTGACCTATGACGGTGAAGTCAACATCGGCGGGACTTTGGCCAGCGTGGGCCAGCGCATGATCGACAGCGTCAGCAAGAGCATGATCCGCCAGGCCTTCGAGGTTCTCGACAAGGCTCTCGAAGCGCGCCTGGCCGCCAAAGGCACCGGGGAAGCCGCCAAGGTGGTTGCGCCGACCGAAACCCAATTTGCGGCAGCGGTTGCCAAAGATGTGGCCAAGACAAGCTGGCAAAACATGCCCACCGAGTTGCGTATGCTTTTGTATGTCCTACCCATGGCTGCGGTGATTGCGCTCATCGCATATCTTCTCAGTCGTTAATGGGTTAATTTTGGTTAAAATACTTGCTTTTTTTGGGGGCAGGTGTCATAATATGAAGGTCGTTATTTTACGGCACTGCCCCCATTAAGCAAGACAATTGAAAGGAGGTGATTTTCTCTCACACCAGCAGTTGGAGTTTTATCGTTTGTGAAACACCTGTACGTCTTGCCTTTTTCCAAATCCCAAACTAACAAATTCAGGAAGGAAAAAAAGAAAAAATGGCCGCTCAAACTAAACCTGCTGTGTTCGGTTATCTGCCGAACGACAAGCCGCCGTTGGGCCAAACGTTATTGCTCGGTTTGCAGCACGTTCTGACCATGTTCCCGGCGACAGTCCTGTGCGCCATCTTGATGAAATTCCCGGTCAGCACAGTGCTCACCATCACCGGTCTGGGCACCATCGTGGCCTTGGTCGGCTCCAAGCTGACCATCGGCACCTATATCCCGCTGTATTACGGCTCCAGCTTCAGCTATATCACCGCCGTGGCGGGTATTATTGCTGCCAAAGGCGTGCCTGCGGATGCGTTCGTCGCCCCGCCGGAAGTCATCTCGGTTGCCACGGCTGGCTTCGTTGCCACCGCTGTGATCAACATCATCGTTGGCTTGATCATCCGCTTCACTGGCGGCAAGGAAGGCTTGGACAAAGTCCTCCCGCCCATTGTCACCGGCCCGGTTGCTTGTACAATCGGTATTGGCCTGGGTTATGCAGCCCTTCAAATGTCCACTGGTGTCTTCACCCGCGGCTTCACGTTTGATCCTGCTTCCACCACCGCTGTGGTGGTTGGGGCGATGAATCTTAAGTGGATCCTGGCCTCAACGATCACCCTGGTGGCTGCCTTCGTCCTTTCAGTTTATCTGCAGGGCAAGGGCTTCATCGGTATGTTGCCCATCCTCCTGGCCGCCATCGTCGGTTACGTCGTGGCCATCCCGCTCGGTCTGGTGAACTTCGGCGCATTCGGTCAAGAAGCGTTGCTGCGCGTCCCGAGCATCACCTTCCCAAGATTCGATGATCCGCTGACCTTGACAGCCATTGTTGGTATCGGCATCATGGCCATCGCCACCATTCCCGAGTCAACTGCCCACCTGTATCAGATCAGCCTGTATGTTGACCACCTGGCCGAAGAGCAGGAAAAACCGCGCCTTGAGCTGGGTAAATACATCGGCTTAAACCTGATTCTGGATGGCTTGAATGACTTGGTGAACGGCTTGTTCGGCTCCACCGCCGGCACCAACTACGGCGAGAACAACTCGCTGATGGTGATCACCCGCAACTACTCCGGCGTGTCCCTGATCGCAGCCGGGGCGATTGCCATCATCCTCGGCTTCATCGGCCCGCTGGCTGAAGCCATCAATTCAATCCCCACGGCTGTATCCGGCGGTCTGGCAATCTACCTGTTTGGCGTCATTGGCATGCAAGGTATTGCGCTGATGATGGCCGAGAAGGTGAACCTGTACGATCCCAAGCAGCTGGCCATTGGCGCCACGATCCTGGTCATTGGCATTGGCGGCAATATTGGCTTTGATGGCGGCTTCCTGCCCATCCCGCTGCTCAAGGGCGTCTTCCCGGCTGGCTGGCCGGCGATCGCCACCGGTGCTGTGGTCGGTATCATCATGAACCTGATCACTGTCGCCTGGAAACCCCCGGTCGTCCGCGAAGCAGTGGAAAAATAACCACAATCACGATAGTTTGATTTGACTGTTCGTCCAGGCTCCCGATATCGAAAGGTATCGGGAGCCTGTGGTAAACTAGGAAAAATGGAAAAGTTTGATCTGACATGAGCGAAAGGAGGAGACGATGATCCTGGTAACGGGTGCTTCGGGAAAAACCGGGCGTGCAGTGGTGCGGGCGCTGGCCGAGAGCGGGCAGCAGGTGCGCGCCCTGATCCATAAGCCTGAGCAGGCAGAGATGCTCAAAGCCCTTGGGGCAGTCGAAACTTTTGTGGGCGAAATGCTGTCTGAAAACAGCATGCTCGAAGCAGCTCGCAATGTCCAAGGCATGTATCATATCTGTCCGAATGTCAATTCAGATGAGATCATCATCGGCGCCTTTGCGATTAAGGCCGCTCATTTCTCCAGGGTGGACCATTTTGTTTTTCATTCTGTCATTCACCCGCAAACTGAGGCCATGCCGCATCATTGGAAAAAATTGCGCGTCGAAGAGCTGCTGTTGGAAAGTGGATTGGATTTCACCATCCTTCAGCCCGCTCCCTACATGCAGAATATTCTCGCGTATTGGTCGCAAATCACCCAGGAACGCCGTTACCCCATCCCATACCCTGTGCAGACCCGGTTAAGCATGCTTGATCTGGACGACCTGGCCGCTGTCGCCGCCCTAGTTCTGACAGAACCTGAGAAGCACAGGAACGCAATCTACGAGCTGGCTGGCACCCCGCCCATATCGCAGGAGGATGTGGCTGAGGTGCTGTCAAAATTCCTCGGCTTCAAGGTTCAGGCTGAAGAAGTCCCTCTGGAAGCATGGGAAAGCCGGGCGCGCGCCAACCGCATGGACGCCTATGCATTGGATACACTGCTGTCGATGTTCTCCTATTATGCCCGTTTTGGCATGAGCGCCAACTCAAATCTGCTCACCTGCCTGCTCGGTCGCCAACCGACCAGCCTGCCCCAATTTGTTCAGCGTACACTCAAAACTTTACCTCTATAAGGACCCGATGATCAAGAATCCTTCACAGCATTACCTCTACGCTTACAAAGCCATCCCAACCCTTTTCTTCACCCAGGGTGCGGAATTCATGTTTTATCTCGACAGGGATGGAAAAAAATTCCTAAAATTCTGGTGGGATCACGAGGCTGAGAAATTGGATGAATCACAATTGCGATCATCGGACGGCCTGTCATTTGAAATTCATGATTACAAAGACCGCAAGCTGGCTCTGATCATCCTACCCCCTCCTAAGGCAGAACCGGAGGCTTATTTTCTGGCGCTTTTGGGTCGTCCGCAAAAACGGTCTGTGTTCCCCTGGAGGAACCTGGCGCGCATGATGGCCTTACAGCGCCGGGTGATAGCGGATAGCGGAATGGAAGCCACTGTGCTGGTAGACATCACCCCGCGCTTGCGTCAGGTGGATGTGGGCGCAACCTGCGCACCAGATTACAAAGATTTTTACCGCAAGGTTGTGAGCGTTTTCGACAAAGGCAAATGATCCGCATGATTTAATTATCCGCATTATTAAAGGAGAGTACCCCGACATGTTCCGCACCCTTGACTACAAGATGGTCATCATCATCATTATTGTGATCGTATTTTACCTGCGCCTGTTCATGATTCGCGGGAAAAAACGCAGGCAGGAACAATTGATGCAGCACAAAGCGCGTTCCAGAGGTAAAAAGCTGCCCGAGCAAAAACCAGGATCATTCTACAACCCGCGATATGAAGTCACCAGTTGGTGGCTGGTCATCGCGGCTGCGGTGCTGCTGTTGTTTGGGGTACTAATGGCCACCTCTACCCTGATACCGGTGCTGCGTCCTTATGATTGGCTGTTTGTAGCCGCCGGTGGAATTCTGTTTATTTTTTGTTTCAAATAAGCATGCGTGTTCAACTCGAATTCACCGGAGTTGCGCGGAGCATGGCCGGCTCTCCCCTGATCGAACTGGATTTCCAGGAAGGCTCCACCTTCCGCGACCTGGTTGAACGTCTTGCCCGGCAATTTCCCGAGATGGTCGGGGTCATCATCTCATCTGATTATCGTTCACTGCTCAGTGCCATGTTGTTCCACCGAGAAAACGGAGAGACCATTCTGCCGGATGAGATGGATCGCCCGCTGACGGATGGTGACCACTTGATCCTGAGCTATTTCATCGTCGGGGGATAAACAAAAGGATGTCATCCATTGAAGCGCTCATCGGGCAGCGGCTGATTGAACGCAACCTGAAATTGGCGTTGGCGGAATCCTGCACCGGCGGTCTGGTTTGCGACCGGTTGACGAATGTGCCCGGTTCCTCCGAATACTTTCTGGGCGGCATCGTGGCATACAACAACCACGCCAAAGAGCATCTGCTGGGTGTGCGGCACCAGACCCTCCTCGAACACGGCGCGGTAAGTCAGGCGGTGGTGATTGAAATGGCGCGCGGTGTCCGCCGTGTATTTGCCCATGCGGTTGATATGGAACAAATCATTGGATGCTCCATCAGCGGCATCGCCGGACCGGGCGGCGCTACCGCCGAAAAGCCGGTAGGACTGGTTTGGATTGGCTTGAGCGCGCCGCAATCCGAGCAGGCATACCACTTCATTTGGTCTGGTGATCGTAAACACAACAAGCAGCAATCCGCGCAAAAAGCCCTCGAATTGCTGCTGGAATTCTTGCAGAGTTGATCTAGCTCAGCGGGTCTAGGAAGGCTTGCCCAGCCGGGAACGCTCTTCTTCCACGATGCTGGCCTCCAGTTTGCGGAACAACGGCTGCGGTTGCCGCAAAGCCTGACCGGGTTTCAATTGCGGCGGCTGCCATGTGCCTGAGGCCTCACCGGCATGATAACGCAACACGGTATGCTCTCCCAGATCATCCTGCACGCTCTGTGTTTCTTGATCGCCAAACAAGGGGCTGGTGTACCCCAGATATTGGTGCAACCGTTCGCAGGTGAAGGGCAGGAAAGGCGAGAAAAGAATCTTCAGCGAGTCGATAGCCCGTAGTGCGGTGTAAATCGACCGCGCGGCAGCAGCTTTATCAGTTTTCACTGCCGACCAGGGAGCGGTCTGATCAAGATATTTGTTCACTTCGGTTGCCAGCCGCATCGCCTCGCCCAGCGCAGAGCGCAGCCGCACCGCTTCCAACTCCTCACCCACAGTCTTGAACCCCTCATCCACAGTGGTGAGCAACTGCAAGTCGGTTTCACCCAACTCGTCCGGGATGGGCACGTGCCCCTCCCAATGCCGAAATGCAAAGGAGAGCACCCGGTTGGCCAGGTTACCCCAGGTGGCCACCAGCTCATCGTTGTTGCGGTGATAAAATTCATCCCAGTCCCAATCTGTGTCCTTGGTTTCGGGCATGGCGACGGTCAGGTAATAGCGCAGCGGATCGGGATCATATCTGGAAAGGAAATCCAATCCCCATACCGCCCAGTTGCGGCTGCCGGAGATCTTCTGCCCTTCCAGATTCATGAATTCGTTGGCAGGAACATCATAAGGCAGCACGAATCCTTCAGCCGATTGGCTGCCAAAAATTTCATCAAATTCTTCACCTGCGCCGATCAATTCGGCTGGCCAGATGATGGCGTGAAAGGGGATGTTGTCCTTGCCGATGAAATAAAACGCCCGGGAATTGACGTCATGCCACCATTCCCGCCAGGCGTCTGGCTGGCCAGCAATCTGGCTCCACTCAATCGAAGCCGAAAGATAACCTATCACCGCCTCAAACCAGACATACAGGCATTTGTTTTCCCAGCCAGCAATCGGCACCGGAACACCCCAATCCAGGTCGCGGGTGATTGGTCGCCCGCGCAGCGGCTCGGCTTGTATCTGACCCAGCGATTGGCGCAGCACATTCGACCGCCAGTAAGCCTCGCGCAGCCCGAGAAAATCCACCACCTCGTCTTGCAATTTTGACAGGTCGAGATAAAAATGCTCTGTCTCGCGCAGCTCCGGACGCGTGCCGTCCACCCGCGAGCGCGGCTCGATCAGCCGGCTGGCTTCCAGCATGTTGCCGCAACCGTCACACTGGTCGGAGCGCGCATTGGTGAATCCGCAGATATAACAGGTGCCTTCCACGTATCGATCGGGCAGAAAGCGGTTCTGAGCCGGTGAAAACCACTGCATCTGTCGGTCGGTATATAGATAATCATTTTTATGCAAGGCCTGGAAGATGGACTGCGACACCTTGAAATGATTGCGGGTGTGGGTGCTGGTGAAAAGATCATAGGAAAGCCCCATTTTCTGGAACAACTCCAGAAAACGGGCGTGAAAACGTTGATATACCTTGACTGCAGTGGTTTTTTCCGCGTCGGCGCGCACAGTGATGGGCGTCCCATGCGCATCGGATCCGGATACCATGAGCACTTTTCGGCCTTTTAGGCGGTGGTAGCGCGCAACGATGTCCGCTGGCAAATAAGCGCCGGTCAGGTTGCCGACGTGAATTTCTGCATTTGCATACGGCCAGGCTACTGCAATCAGAACAGGAAAAGACATTCGGAACCTCGCGGCGGTTACAAGATGTGCAAAATTGTATCATGAATACAGACGTATAATTAAATCGTATGAGTTTACGCTCGACCATCCTCATCTTGATTGCATTTACTTTTTTGGGCCTGGTCATCGTCCTGTCGGTCACGCTCGAGAACACCTTGTTGCAGCATTTCAGTCAGGAAGAATATAAGACGCTGCTGGTCAACAGCCAGCGCGCGCTCCGTGCCATTAACCGTGAAATTTCAACCCTCCAGCAAACCGCGGTTTACCTTGCCGAACAGGATTTATTGGATCAGGCGGTGCAGCACAATCAGGTGGATTACTCGGCATTTTTTAATCGCAACACCTTTCGAGGGCTGCGCATCAATTTCCTGGTTGTGTCCAATATTGAGAACCAGATCTTGTATGCCAGCTCACTGGACTGGCAAAGTGGTGCCTTGCAACCCATTCCGGTTGAAGTGGTTCAGTGCTTTGAGAATCTTATTTGCCCATTTATCCTGGCGCAGAATGACGCTCCCGCCACCGGATTGCTGCAGACGTCCCAGGGAGTGTTAATGATCGCGACAGCTCCCATCTCTTCGAAAAATGGCGGCCAGTTTTCGAGGGGTGCGCTTCTGATTGCGCGCTATCTTGAATCATATTCTTTGCTTGAACTGGGAGACAACATTCAACTGCCCCTTGAATTGGTCGCTATGGGTGGAAGTTCTCTCAATGAAGATCAGCGCGCAGCACGCGATTATTTCCGCGAAGGCCACGATTACCTGATTCGGGAATCTCAGGGAGGGTATCTGAGCGGATACAATTTGCTCAAGGACGTGTATGGCGCACCGTCCTTCATCTTGCAGGTCTCCATGGCTCGCGCGGGATACCAAAGCGGGCAGTTCCTGGCTACCTTCCTCACGTTATCGTTGATCGCCTCATCCTCCATTTTTGGCCTATTGACCCTGATCCTGCTGGAAACATTGGTATTCCGCCGCCTGACTCGCCTGGAAAAGGATGTTTCACGGATTGGCAGCAGCGGAGATGCCTCCCGACGCGTACCGGTAACACGTAAAGATGAAATCAGCAGCTTGAGCAGCAACATCAATCAGATGCTCGAAAACCTGGAAATGGTGCAGAATCGCATGACCCAGCTTCAGACCGCCCTGCAGAGTCGGGTGGATGAACTGGCCGCACTCCAGACCGCATCTCAAACACTGCTCGGGCAAATGGATACCAGTATCATTCTACTAAACGCCTGCCGGTTAGCGGTGGAACGCTTTTTTGTGGACTATGCCTGGATCGGTTACCTCTCCGCCAACCAAATTTCCTTGCGCCCAACCCACGCCTTCGGGATTGATCTCTCTTCGCTGCGCCGCCTAAATCCGCGGGGAGAAGACGCACACCATCCCGTCGTTCAAGCTGCGCTGACCAACACCATCCAGATACAACCAATCACCTCGACGGATGAAAACACCTCCATGATAGCCATCGCGGCCATCCCGGTCAGGCTGGGAGAGAAACAGCCTGCCGTGCTGGTTCTCACCAGCCGTGAACCAGATTTTTTCGATGAAGAGAGAATCCGTCCTCTCCAGGCTTTTATCAATTTGATCAGCACCGCTTATCAGAATGCAGACCTGTTCGAGCAGGTTCGCGCAGGTCGCGAGAGGCTGCATGCGCTGTCGCTGCGTCTGGTCGAGGTGCAAGAAAACGAACGGCGCAATCTCGCACTGGAGCTGCATGACGAAGTTGGCCAGATTCTCACCGGCTTGAAATTAATGCTTGAAACCAACGATCCTCAGCAATATCAAAACCGGCTGGAACAGGCGCTCTCACTGGTCAATGAACTGATTGGGCGCGTGCGCCAGATGTCTCTGGACTTGCGCCCGGCGATGCTGGACGATCTCGGTCTGCTGCCCACCCTGCTGTGGCACATCCAGCGCTACTCGCAGCAAACCGGAATTCAGATTCAATTGGAGCACGAACAGTTGGAAGGACAACGCTTTGGCGCTGAAGTGGAAACCACAGTCTACCGGGTGGTCCAGGAGGCGCTGACCAACATTGCGCGCCATGCTGGGGTGGACCATGCAGTGGTGCGCATCTGGAATCAATCCGATGCCCTGGGGATTCAAGTGGAAGATCAGGGAGTCGGCTTCGAAGTTGATTCTATGATTGGCGGCCAGACCAGCGGCCTGGCAGGTATGCGCGAGCGGGTTTTTCTGCTAGGCGGGCGCTTCGCCATCGACGCCAGTCAAGGCAACGGCACCTGCCTGACCGTGTTCATCCCATTGCCGATGAACGGAAAGGGTAATCCATGACCATCACCATCCTGCTGGTGGATGACCATCATGTGGTCCGCCAGGGATTGCGCTCCCTGCTGGAAAGCCAGCCTGAATTTGAAGTGGTCGCCGAGTCCAGCAACGGATTGGACGCTGTCCAGTTGGTGGAAAATCTGCATCCAGATGTGGTCTTGCTGGATCTGATGATGCCCGGCTTGAACGGACTGGAGGTCACCCGCCAGATACAAAACCTGACCCATGTCTTGATCCTTTCCATGCATGACAATGAAGCGTATGTTTTGGAGGCGCTGCGCAACGGAGCGTATGGCTATATTTTAAAAGATTCAACTGCGGCTGAATTGATCCAGGCGGTGCAGGCGGTTGCCGAAGGTCGCCGCTACCTCAGCGCCCCGCTTTCTGAACGTGCGATAGAGATTTACATGAAAAAAGCCCAATCCAGCGGGCAGGATGCTTATGAAAGCTTGACCACCCGCGAGCGCGAGGTGCTGCACCTGGTGGCACAGGGGTTGAGCAATAGCGCGATTGCCGAGCAGTTATCCATCAGCCCGCGCACGGTTGAAATCCATCGCGCCAACGCCATGCACAAGCTCAACCTGCGCAACCAGACCGAACTGATCCGTTATGCGCTGCGCAAGGGCATCTTACCGATGGAATGAAACTTGTAACGTTGACACTGGTCAGCCCCATCCTGCAGGCATCGGCTTGCAAATCTGTAAAGTCGCCTAAGGGTTAAATCAGGTGAAAATACGTATACTTCCTAGTATCCAGGATAACCATCCGGTTGTATGCTATAGGTACCCGGATTTGCATTTCCAGGAGGAAAAATTATGATGCGCCGATTGATTAGCCGATTTCATCATTTGAGCCTTGGTCAGGGGATGGTTGAATTTGCCCTGGCTCTCCCCGTGTTGCTGTTGCTTTTATTTGGCATCATTGAATTTGGACGCCTGATTCTCACCTATGCCTCGGTATACAACGCCGCCCGCGAGGCAGTCCGCTACGGCGCAGCGGTCTCCACCAATACCTCCGGCACCCAGCGCTACCGTGATTGCACCGGGATGCGCACCACAGCCAAAAGTGTATCGTTCTTCGCTGGATTGGCGGACGCGGATATTGACATCCGTTATGATGCCGGCCCCGAAGACCTCACCCCCTGGAATTCCAAGCGCGTCTGCCCGGACGACGCCAATTTGGGCGACCGGGTGGTGGTGCGTGTGTCCACCATGTACCAACCCATCGTCCCATTGGTCCTACGCTCTGGGGTTCGGGTCAGCTCTGAAGCCGCCCGCACTGTGATCCGCAATGTGGATATTATCGGTCCGCCGCCGCCCTCGCCCACCCCGCGCCACACACGCACCTCGACCATGACTCCAATGTACACCCCCACCAGTACGGCAACAATTACCCCGACCGGAACCATCACCCTCACC
>CAZCBJ010000034.1:0-25358 GCA_964496705.1 uncultured Anaerolineaceae bacterium
GGGCATCCTGGCCATGCTTTTCCGAGAGAACGTCTGGCTGGGGCTGGGCATGCTGCTCTACAGCGCCGCCAGCCTGCTGGTGCTCAACCTCATCCAGAAGCTGGCCGTCTCGCGCTGGGCCGCCGAGCGCCAGGCCTCCGCCGAGCAGTACGGCTACATCGAGGAGCGCATCGCCGGCGCCGAGGATATTCGCGCGGTGGGCGCCGAGCAGGACGCGCTGCACGGCCTCTACCGGCGCATGCGCGCCTACCTGCGCGCCGCGCGGGCCGCCTGGGTGACCGGCAGCCTGACCTACAACCTGACCAACCTGGTGCATGCCGTCGGCTACACCATCGGACTGGCCGCCGGTGTGGCGCTCTACCTGCGCGGGCAGGTCACCCTCGGCACAGTTTACCTGCTCACCTATTACATCGGCATGCTGCACGAGCCGCTGCAGGCCATCCGCGCCCAGGCCCAGGATTTTCAGCTGGCCGCCGCCAGCCTGGGGCGCATCCAGCAGCTCCTGCGGCTGCAGCCCGCCGTGCGGGATGCCCCCGCCGCCGCTGCGCTGCCCCTGCCGGAGGGCGCGCTCGCGCTGAGCGTGGAGGACGTTTCGTTCCACTACGAGCAGGATGACGACGTGCTGCGCGGCATCCGCTTTGAGCTGGACGCGGGGCGCGTGTTGGGCGTGCTGGGGCGCACCGGCAGCGGCAAGACCACCCTCAGCCGCCTGCTCTTTCGCCTCTACGATCCCGCCGCCGGCAGCATCCGCCTGGGCGGGGTTGACCTGCGCCGCGTGCCGCAGGCCGAGCTGCGCCGCCGCGTGGCGCTGGTCACCCAGGACGTGCAACTTTTCCAGGCTGCTCTGCGCGACAACCTGACCTTCTTCAATCCCGCCGTCAGCGACGCGCGGCTGGAGGATGCGCTGCGCGGGCTGGGGCTGTGGGAGTGGGCGGCGGGTCTGCCCGGCGGGCTGGGCGCGCAGTTGGCCGGCGGCAATCAGGGTCTCTCCGCTGGCGAAGCCCAGCTTCTGGCTTTCGCGCGCGTCTTCCTCAAAGACCCCGGCCTGGTCATCCTGGACGAGGCCTCCTCGCGCCTTGACCCGGCCACCGAAGCGCTGCTCGAGCGCGCCGTGGAGCGCCTGCTCAGCGGGCGCAGCGCGGTGATCATCGCCCACCGCCTGCGCACGCTGGAACGCGCCGACGACATCCTCATCCTCGAGGAGGGGCGCGTGGTCGAATTTGGGCCGCGCCGGGCATTGGCTGCCGATCCCGCTTCGCGCTACGCCGCCTATCTGCGCGCCGGGCTGGAGGAGGTGCTGCAGTGAAACCTGCCGCCCCGCCCGGTCTCTCCACCCTGCGCCTGAACCTGGCGCTGATCCGCTTCCAGGCCGCCAATTTTTCCATCCATTCGTTCTTCAGCCTGCTCACCTACGCGCTGCAAGTGGTGCCGGGTCTGGCGCTGAAGGTCATCTTCGACCGCATCAGCGGGCAGAGCGGCGCGCTGCCGGGCGCGCTGCTGGGGGTTGACCTGCTGTGGTGGTTCATCCTGCTCTATTTCTTCAGTGAGGTCGCCCACCTGGTCTTTGAATACGGGCTGGATTGGTACGGCTGGACCTTCCGCTTCAGCGCGGCGGCGCTGCTGCGCAGCAACCTGTTCGCCAGCATCCTGCGCCGCCCCGGCAACCAGCCGCTGCCCGTCTCCACCGGCGAAGCGCTCAACCGCTTTCACGACGATGTGGCCGAGGTGACCGATTTTCCCACCTGGCTGCCCGACCAGGTGGGCAAGTGGATCGCCGCGCTGATTGCGGTGGTCATCATGGCGCGCATCAACTGGCAGATCACCCTGCTGATCTTCGCCCCGCTGGCCGGGGTGATACTGATCACCCGCCTGGCCTGGGGGCGCATCCTGGCCTACGACCGCGCCAGCGTGCAGGCCGACGATGCCGTCTCAGGCTTCCTGGGCGACGCGCTCGACGCGGCTCAGGCGGTGAAGGTGGCTGACGCCGAAGAAGGGGTGACGGCGCACTTCGCGCGCCTCAACCAGCAGCGCGCCGCGCTGGTCATCCGCTACCAGATGTACCGCGGCATCCTCGACGCGCTCAATTCCAGCCTGACCGCCTTCGGCATCGGCGTGATTCTGCTGCTGGCCGGCAGCGCGATCAGCGCCGGCAGCTTCAGCCTGGGAGACTTCGCCCTGTTCGTCAGCTACCTGTGGTTCACCACCCAGGTGCCCTCGGAACTGGGCGCCTTTTACGGCGACTACAAGACCCAGCAGGTCTCCATCGAGCGCATGCTCGAGCTGGTGCGCCCCGAGCCGCCCGGGGCGCTGGCGCGCTTTCACCCGGTCTACACGCGCGGCGAGCCGCCCGCCCTGCAGGTGCCCGCCCGCTCGCCGTCCGACCGCCTGGAGGCGCTGGAGGTGAGCGGGCTGAGCTACCGCCACCCCGACCCGTCCGGGCCCGGGCGCGGCATCCAAAACATCAGCTTCAGCCTGCGCCGCGGCGAGTTCATCGTTATCACCGGGCGGATCGGCGCGGGCAAGTCCACCCTGGTGCGGGCATTGACCGGCCTGCTGCCCGCCGATTCAGGCGAGATCTGTTGGAACGGGCAGCCGGTGGCCGACGCCGGGCTGTTCTTCCGCCCGCCGCGCTGCGCCTCCACCGCCCAGGTGCCGCGCCTGTTCAGCGCCACACTGCGCGAGAACATCCTGCTCGGACTGCCGCAAGAGCAGGTGGACCTGCCTGCAGCGCTGCGCGCCAGCGTGCTGGAGGAGGATGTCGCCCAACTGGCAAACGGCCTGGACACGCTGGTGGGGCCGCGCGGGATGCGCCTTTCGGGCGGGCAGGTGCAGCGCGCCGCAGCCGCGCGCATGTTCGTGCGCTGGCCCGAGCTGCTGGTGTTTGACGATCTCTCCAGCGCGCTGGACGTGGAGACCGAGCAGGCGCTCTGGCAGCGGCTGGATGAGCGGCGCGGGGAGCTGACCTGCCTGGTGGTGTCCCACCGCCGGGCCGCGCTGCGCCGCGCCGACCGCATCCTGGTGCTCAAAGACGGCCGGCTCGAAGCGGTGGGCCGCCTGGACGAGCTGCTGGAAAGCTGCGCCGAGATGCGCCGCCTGTGGCGGGGGGAAGAAGAGGACCTCACGCAGAGCCGCAGAGATACAGAAAAGATTTAACTAGGATGAAAGGGATGAAAAGGATTTTTTATCCCTTTCATCCTTTTCATCCCAGTTTCTTTTTTAGATCTCAGCGTCTCTGCGTGAGATTCGGCTTACACCAATCCCCACAGCACGTGCCAGACGACATCCGTCCAGAAGTGGATGCCCGCAGCGGCGAAAAAGCCGGATTTCTTCATGTAGAAAGCGGCGAACAGCGAGATCAACCCGTTCATCAGCAAAATCTCGAGCAGCAGCCAGGGCGAGAACCCGCTCAGGTCGCTCGCGCCGGTCAGCGCCATCAGGGTGGGCAGGTGGCTGGCGGCATGGACGAAGGCGGAAAAAACCGAGACCACGGCGAAGACCGCCGGCAGCCCGCGCCCGCGCAGGATCACCTTTCCGACCAGCCAGGTCCACAACGAGACGAAGAACAGGCGGAAGAGCATCTCCTCGCCGATGCCCGCCGAGAGCGAAGCCACCAATGAGGTGGGGAAGGGCGGGTGGATGATGCGTCCGACGCCGTTGAAAGCGCTGAACAGCAAGTCCAGCGCGATCAGCGCCAGCCCCAGCCCGCCGCCCAGCAGCGCCGGGACGAGGAAACGCTGGCGGTTGCTGACCTGCTCCGCCCAGATGTCGGGAAAGCCGAGTTTGCGCCACAACGTCAGCCCCAGGAAGCCCAGCAGACCGTAGACCACGACGTTGATCCCCGCTCCGGCCAGCACCAACTGCCATGTAAGGATGGTCGAGGCGGGCAGGCCCGCGGCGAACTCGCCTTGGGGCAGGAAAGCATTCAAAATCACCGCGCCGGCCAGCACAGCCAGCAGCACAAAAAAGGTAATCGTCGAGCGGGTTTGTATCCTCATCTGTCCTCTTTCCGGGCGCTTGGTGATCGCGCCATCTGAGCATAGTATAGTGCTCCCGCCGCGCCGGGCCACCTCCCGCCGGGGGAGTTTTTCCCCTGTCCGGGTGGACAGGAGCTGCCTGATCCTCAGCGGGTCTTTGCGCTGTAGGCTTCTTCGAAGATCTCGACCGCGCTCTCCTCCAGCTCATCGATCATACTCAGGTTGCGCTCGTAATCGTAGTGATCATAGATATAGATGATCGCATTCTTGATCACCCGCCAGCGGCGGATCTGCGCATGTTCGGGCATGCTGTCGCTGGCCATGAAATCATAGATCACCGTCATGCGGATGTCCTCCAGCGAGGTGTCAAGGCTGCAATTGTCGCTGCACTCCCTCATGAACTGCTCTTTGGCGCCGGCATAGCCGTTCTTGCCGTAGGCGTCGTCAAAGCGCTGTGAAGCGACCGCGCTGGACTCAAACAGGTCCACCTCGACGACGATATTCTGGTAATGCGCGCCGCGAAATTCGCAGCGCAGCCCGCAATCTCCGCCCGAAGCGACCAGTTCCATCCCGGCCGGCAGCCCGCGCAGCCGCTGGCACAGCGCCGCCTGCTGGTTATCCGGGAACCAATCGCAGGTGTTGCTGAAGATATGCTCATCCACCTTCGCGGTGGCGCGCTTGCATTTGTCCTTCAAGGCCGCGTCCTGGATCGGATCGCAATAGAACTGGTTCTTGCTGACCAGCGCCAGGCAGTAGTTGCGCTGGTCGGCGTTGGTCGCGGCGCTGCAGATCAGATGGTTGCCGGTCTTCACCGCCAGCTCCACCGTGCAGTTGTTGCGCTCAGCCGGGTCGCTGACCTTGCGGCACACCTCGGTGATGACCACCGACTGGCAGAATTTGCGCTCGACGTCGTCATTCTGGATCTGATCGCACAGCGAGGGCTTGGAACGCGCCTTCGCCTCGCAGGTGATCGCCTGCTTGGGATTGCTGGCGAAGCGCGCGCAGTTGGACAGCATCGTCTCCGCGGTCACGCCCGGGCCGCGCACCTGTTCCATCAGGCGCAGGTAACAGTACAGCCGCTCGTTGCCCGACAGGCTGTCGCAGGTCTTCAGCCCCACCTCGTAGGCGATGGCGGGGTCCTTGATCTGGCGCACTTCGGCCTCGCTGTAGGTGCGCCTGGCCTGGATCAGCACGTCCTTCGTCCGCGTGCCGGCGTCCATCTGGATGTCCACATCGCCCTCGATATCGGGGTTGATCAGGCGGCTGAAGGGTGGGGTGATCTCCACCTCGTCGATGTACACGGCAAAAGCCTTGGGCACGAACACGCGGTAGGTGAAGCTCACCGGCTGGTCATCCAGGTGCTGGAAGGTGTACACCAGGCGCGCCGAGAACTGCCCGCCGCCGGTGTCCGAATAAAACAGCACCGGCGAGACGATCACGTTGTCGAGGATTTGCTCGGCGGGCAGCAGGTGGATGAAGGCCTGGCTGACCTCGTTGGGATAGGTCTCCAGCGCGCCGAAATCGTAGAATGCCACCGCCGCCAGCGCCTGCTCCACCTGGGCATTCTCTTCCGGCGCGGGCCATTCCTCCGTCTCAGGCGGGTATGCATCCCCGGCCGGCGGCTGGTAATCCCCCGCATCTGGCGGGGCGGGCTGGTCATAGGGTTCGGACGCATCGGGAACACTGACCGCGCCGCCAGGGCACAGGCAGGTCAGGCTGAGCAGCGTCAGCAGGGTGATCAGGGTCAGCGCGGTTTTGTGTTTCATGGGTGACCTCCTGGGAATGGCAACCGCCCGGGGCGGCGCTGCTGGCGTGGATGAACGACCCCTTCATCATCATTATAGGTCGTTTTTGGGGAAAGAAAAGTGTTTCCCGCCGCTTTTATTGCGTCTCGTTTCCTCCCCCGCCGCCGGAATGCGCAGCGAAATACGTTACAATCAATCAACCGCATCTTCCTCAAGGAGTTTTCCATGCCCACCCCTGCCCTCTTTGGCCCTTACGGCAGCTCGGCGCTGCAATACGCCGGGCGCTTCGCGTGCTACGGCGCCAACGCCGCCTGGTTTCACGGCTTCGACCCGGCCGCCTTCGAGACCTGCGCGCGGCACGACCTGCTGGCCTGTGTGGAATTCAAGACCTTCCGCGCCGACTTCGCCCAGCGCCCCGACCTGCTGCCCATCGGCGCCGACGGGCGCCCGATCCGCTACGGCGAGCTGGTGCAGGGGGTGTGCCTCTCCAAGCAGGATTTTTTGGAGGAGACCGAGGCGCATTTGATCGCCGGGCTGGAGCAGTTCGCGCCGGCCGGTATCTGGCTGGATTACCTGACCTACGCTGGCTGGTTCGAGACGCCCGATCCCGACCTGCAGGAGAGCTGCTTCTGCGCGGATTGCATCGCTGATTTCTGCGCTGCCAGCGGGATCGACGCGAGCACGCCGGCTGAAATCCTCGCCCGCCACGCCACAGCCTGGACAGCGCACAAGTGCCGGCGCATCGCCGGGTTCGCCCGCCGCTACGCGGAGCTGATCCGCGCCCGGCGCCCGGGCTGCATCGTCGGCGCCTACATGTGCCCCTGGACGCCGGAGGAATACGACGGCGCGCTGCGGCGCATCTTCGCCCAGGATTATGGGCTGCTGGCGCCGTGGATCGACGTGTTCACCCCGCTGATCTATTGCCAGAAGAGCGGGCGCGCGCCCGAATGGGGGCGGCAATTCCTTGCCGCCGCGCCGGGTTTCATCCCCGCCGGCAATCGCGTGCAGCTCATCCTGGACGCGCTCGATTTCCCCGCCAGCCTGTTGGCCGCCGCGTCCGCGCCCATCCCCGGCTGGGGGCTGCAAATGTTCAGCGGCGAGAAGATATTTGCAGATGAAAACCGGGCGCAGATTTTTCGCCAGGCGCGCGAGCAAATCGGGTAGGGGCGGGTCTGTTCCATCATGCCACCTAATCCCATCATTCACCCAGACCCGCCCCTACCTGGCACGGCATGGATCGATTCACCCAGACCCGCCCCAAAATTGCCGCTTGACATTCTCGTGTTTAATGCTAATATATTCATGTATGATAATCATATATTAGTCTAATACAGGAGATAACAACATGAATCCACAGCCTGTTCAAATCGACTCGCTCACCGGCCTGCTCACCCGCAAAGCCTTCCTCCAACGACTGGAAGAATCCCTGGCGCAGGCCAAAACCGGACAGCGGCCCGTCTCGCTGGGCTTCTTCGACATCGACCACTTCCTGCAGGTCAACGAGCAGCACGGCCACACCGCTGGCGACGCCGTGCTGGTGAGTGTGGCCGCGCTGGCGCGCGAAGCGGTGGGCCCCGCGGCGCTGGCCGCGCGCTACGGCGGCGACGAGTTCGCCGTGCTGCTGCCCGGCGTCGAGCGCGAAGCCGCCTTCCTCGCCCTGGAAAAGCTGCGCGCCGCGCTGGAATCCCGCACTGACCTGGCCGCCGGGCACGAGATGCGCGTCACCATTTCCGTCGGCATCGCCGCCTTCCCCATCGACGGGCGCTCCACCGCCGAGCTGCTGCGCCGCGCCGACGAAGCCCTCTACCGCGCCAAGCTGGCCGGGCGCAACACCATCCGCCTCGCCGTCGAAGAGCGCATGTCCGCCCGCACCACCTACTACACCCAGACCCAGCTCGAGCGCCTCGCCCTGCTCGCCCGCCAGCAGAACAGCGGCGAAGCCGAGCTGCTGCGCGAAGCCCTCGACGACCTCATCTCCAAGTACGGCGTGGACGAGATTTTGTCGGGGGGCTAGAGAGCGGGGGTTTCCGTCAAGATGATCATATACAGCCGCATCTGCACCGGCGGGTAGTCATCAGGCACCTCTTCCAGCAGCACGATCTCGGCCCCGATGGCCACGTCCTGGTCGGCGATCGCCGCCGGGATGGGATTGTCGATGCGCGGCACATAGCCCAATTTAATCCCATCCTGGCTGTACACCGCGATGGCGTTTGCGTCGTGCGGGTTGTCCGGCTCGCGGCGCAGCTCCAGCTCGTCGCCCAGTTTCAAGCGCGCGAACACCTCCGCGCGCATGCCCTCGTGAAAGTAGAAACCGGCGATGGGCACGCTCAGCAGGTACACCTTGCGCGCGCGGGCGCGCTGCTGGGGGCTGGCGTGCGCCAACGGCGAGAGCGCCACCACACCCAACAGCTTCAGGAAATCACGGCGGTTCATTTCAGGAATGATTATACGCGCTTTTGATCAACGCAAGCTTCCGCCAGAGCGCCCGCCGGGCGACAGGCGCCCTCCATTTCTTCATGTATAATCATTTTATCGATTGATTTCCAGCGGCGGACTAAAGGTTTTTATGCACGTTTATCCCAGCCACGAGATCCCCGACATCCTGCTGATCGAGCCGCAAATTTTTGCCGATGAGCGCGGCTTCCTGTACGAGGCCTACCAGGCGCGCAAATATGCCGACGCCGGCATCCCCACCAGCTTCGCCCAGGACAACCACTCCGCCTCGCGCCAGGGCGTTCTGCGCGGGCTGCACTACCAGATACGCCAGCCGCAGGGCAAGCTGGTGCGCGTGGTGGCCGGCGAGGTGTTCGACGTGGCTGTCGACCTGCGCAAAAGCTCGCCCACCTTCGCCAGGTGGACCGGACAGCGCCTCTCAGCCGACAACCGCCGCCAGATCTGGATCCCGCCCGGATTCGCCCACGGCTTCTACGTGCTCAGCCCCTGGGCCGAGGTGCTCTACAAAGCCAGCGATTTCTACGACCCCGCCGCCGAGCGCACCCTGCTGTGGAACGATCCCGGCTTGAATATCGACTGGCCGCTGATCGACGGGCAGCCCCCGCTGGTCTCGCCCAAAGATGCGCGCGGCGCGAGCTTCGCCCAGGCCGAAGTCTATGCCTGATTTCCCGCTGTTCACCCGACCTGATCAAGGAGCGCTCCGATGAAAGGCATCATCCTCGCCGGCGGGCGCGGCACCCGCCTCTACCCCATCACCCGCTGCATCAGCAAGCAACTGCTGCCGGTCTACAACAAGCCGATGATTTATTACCCGCTGACCATGCTCATGCTGGCCGGCGTGCGCGAGATGCTGGTCATCTCCACCCCCGAAGACCTGCCGCTGTTCCAGCGCCTGCTGGGCTCGGGGGCGCAGTGGGGGCTGCGCCTGGAATACGCCGGGCAGCCTGAGCCGCGCGGCCTGCCGGAGGCGTTCCTGATCGGCCGCGAGTTCATCGCCGGCTCGCCCGTCTGCCTGATCCTGGGCGACAACATCTTCTATGGCACCGGGCTGGTCGCCGAGCTGCAATCCCTGGCGGGGTTGACCCAGGGCGCGGCGATCTTCGCCTACGCCGTGGCCGACCCGCAGCGCTACGGCGTGGTCGAATTCGACGCGCACGGACATGTGCTCAGCCTGGAGGAAAAGCCCGCCCAGCCGCGCTCCAAGTACGCCGTGCCGGGGATGTACTTCTTCGACGGGCAGGTTTCCGAATACACCGCCAGACTGAAGCCCTCGGCGCGCGGCGAGATCGAGATCATCGACCTGCTGCGCATTTACCTGGCGCACGGCAGCCT
This sequence comes from uncultured Anaerolineaceae bacterium, assembly GCA_964496705.1. Classification (GTDB taxonomy): domain Bacteria; phylum Chloroflexota; class Anaerolineae; order Anaerolineales; family Anaerolineaceae; genus CAZCBJ01. The sequence goes on from CAZCBJ010000034.1 coordinate 9,506, forward strand.
GCAGGCGCGCGTTCTCGGCCGCGGGGTGGCCTGGCTGGACGCCGGCACGCACGACTCGCTCTTGCAAGCGGCCAACTTCGTCCAGACCGTCGAGCAGCGCCAGGGGCTGATGATCTCCTGCCCGGAAGAAATCGCCTACCGCCTGGGCTACATCAACCGCGAGCAACTCCACGGCCTGGCGCTGAGCATGCAGTCCAACAGCTACGGCGCGTACCTGTTATCCCTGCTCAACGAATGAACATTCTCCTGCTGGGCAGCCAGGGTCAACTGGGCTGGGAGCTGCAGCGCTGCCTGGCCCCGCTGGGCGAGTATACCGCGCTGGATTTCCCGCGGGTGGACCTTGGCCAGCCCGACAGCCTGCGCGGTCTGCTGCGCGCGCTCTGCCCGGAGGTGATCGTCAACGCGGCCGCCTATACCGCCGTGGACCGCGCCGAGCAGGAGCCTGAGCAGGCCTTCGCGGTCAACGCCGCCGCGCCGGGCGTGCTGGCCGAAGAGGCCGCGCGACTGCGGGCGGTGCTGATCCATTATTCCACTGATTATGTCTTCGACGGCCAGAAGGGCAGCCCCTACACCGAAGAGGAGGCACCCAACCCGCTCAACGTCTACGGGCAGAGCAAATGGGCCGGCGAGCAGGCGGTGCAAAACGCGGGGGGGGCAAGTCTGATCCTGCGCACCAGCTGGGTGTATTCGCTGCAGCGCGACAGCTTTGTCACCAAAGTGCTGGGCTGGGCGCGCAAACAGCAGACCATGCGCGTCGTCACCGACCAGGTTGCCAACCCCACCTGGGCGCGCATGCTGGCCGAGCTCACCGCGCAGCTGCTGGCGCAGGGCGGCAAGGACCTTCATGATTGGTGTTTCGAGCGGCGCGGGATTTATCACGCCGCCGGATCGGGCTTCACCAGCCGCTACGAGTGGGGCAAGGCGGTGCTGGAGCTGGACCCCCGGCGCGAGGAACAGGTGGTGCGGGAATACCTGCCCGCGCTCACCGCGGACTATCCGACCCCGGCATCCCGCCCGCTGTTTTCGGCGTTGGATTGCCAGCGGCTCACCCGCACTTTCGGGCTGCGCCTGCCGGACTGGCTGCCGGCGCTGCAACTGGCGATGGAAGCCCGCTAGACCCGGCTAAGCCTCTGACGCTGCCTTCTCCACCACCTGCGTTTCTGCGCCCGTCCGCGGCTCCAGGTAGGCACGCCGCGCGATCTTCTGCGCGTGCAGGAAGAACTCGATCAGCGTCCAGAGGATGCCGAAACCGTACTCGATGCTGCGTTTCAGATTGATCGATGAAGCCTCGGGGAAATAGCGGGTGACGATGGGGATTTCCTCGAAGAACAGCCCGCAGGCCATGCCCTGGGCGATGATCTGAGTGTCGAAGATGAAATCATCGCTGTTTTCCATAAAGCGCACCGTCTCCAGGTACTTGCGCGAATAGGCGCGGAAGCCGGAGTGGATCTCGGACAGGTAGCGGCGGAAGACAATGTTGGCCAGCGCGGTCAGCACGATGTTGGCGTCGTACTTCCACCAGGGCATGCCGCCCTCCAGCGGCTTGCCGCCCAGCATGCGCGAGCCGAACACCGCGTCGGCCTGCCCGTCGAGCAGGGGCTGCACCATGCGCGGGATCATCGTCGCGTCGTACTGGTGGTCGGGGTGCACCATGACGGCGATATCAGCGCCCATCGCCAGCGCCTGGGTGTAGCAGGTCTTCTGGTTGGCGCCGTAGCCGCGGTTCACCTCATGGCAGAAGACGGTCAGGCCAGCCTCGCGGGCCACCTCCACGGTGCGGTCTTGCGAACCGTCGTCCACCAGGATCACGTGCTGCCGATATTCGGGCGGAATCTCGGCCAGGGTGCGCAGCAGCGTTTTTTCGGCGTTGTAAGCGGGTAAAACAATGACAATTTTTTTGTTCATCAGCACTTTTTCCTTTTGATAACTTGCGAATCGATTCAAGCGATGAGGAGAGGTTAAAAATCAATGACTGAAAGCAGAAACATCTGAACGATCGCCGCCAGCGTGAGGATAAAAGAAAGCCAGGTTTTCCAGCGCTCCATGCCCAGCGCGGTGAGCAGGAGTAATGGAACAGTGAAATCGAGGGTATAGCGCGGGCCGAATTGGGCAAAGCCGGTACCCATCAGCAGCAGGATGGGGATATTGGTGATCATGATGGATCCAAACAATGCCCAATTGGCCCAGCGCAGACGCGGCTTCCAGAAGGCGGCAAAGGCGGCAAAGAAGAGCGGGCTGAGCAGGAACAGGCTACCGCCCATCATCGACTCCCACCTTTTGGGCAGCGGATAGAAAATGTACTGGTAATAAAAGTTGATCGGAAGGTAATGAAAGTTGAAGGCACCGTATTTCTCGTAATCGGCGCGGAAGTATTCGTGCATATTGTGATAAGCGTAGCCAATGTCAAAGGGGCTGCCAAAGCGCGCCTGGTTATAGGCCAGGTACAACAGCCCGCCAACAACGATCGGCAGCGCCCCCAGCGCCACATAGCGGATCACCTGTTTCCAATTCCAGGGCTTTTCCTGGTAGAGAAGATAAACAACCGGGAAGATGCCGGTGAAAACCAGCGGAACGCGGGTGAGCATGGCGCAAGACAAGGCTAATCCAGTAAGGAACCAGGCCCTGCCGCCCTTCAAAGCAAAAGCCGCCCAGTATGCCAGGATGGTGCAGCCAAAACCGATCAATTGCCCGGTGTACCACACCGTGGCTCGCGGCGCCAGGCTGAGGTGCACCGTCCCCAGCGCGAAGAACGCCACCAGGATGGCGCGTTGGGGGGTGGACAAATGCAAAAACCCCCGCCCGCAGGCAGCGTTCAGCAGCGCAGCCACCAAGCCCACGTTCAGCGCCGCGATCAGCGCAGTGTAGAGCACGTCATTGAATTGCACCCCAAACAGGGCGACAAACGGCATCAGCACAATCGCCGGAAAAGGCGGCCAGTAGAGGTAATATTGTCCGCCGAAGAGCACCAGGTCATGCGTGGAAGGGGGTGGCAACCGCAGCGCAAAGCTGCCGTGCAAAAAGGCATCAGCCAGGTAGTTGTAGTAGTTATATGGGGATGGACCGTATGTTCCCACCCAGATGGTTAATGACAGCGCCACATAAATAAACCCGGCGACGATCGCAGACCCCCAGGGCGACGCCCACAGGCCGGTGAACGCCAATAACAATCGCTGTGCAAAGCCGGGTGCCTTATTCTCCGTGGACATTTTGCGGCAGCATCCTTTACCAGACGAAGATTGAGAAGAAATACTGGATGATGGCCAGCAGCACCAGTGCGCCGGAAAACCAGTTTTTCCAGCGCTCCATCCCCAGCGCGGTGAGCAGCAGCAGCGGGACGGTGAAATCCAGCGTGTAGCGCGGACCGTATTGCACCCAGCCGGTGCCCATCAGCAGCAGGATGGGGATGTTGGTGACCAGGATCGAGCCCAGCAGCGCCCAGTTGCCCCAGCGCATCCGCGGCTTCCAGAAGGCGGCAAAGACAGCGAAGAACAGCGGGCTGAGCAGGAACAGGCTGCCGCCCATCAGCGATTCCCAGCGGATGGGCAGCGGATAGAAAATATACTGGTAATACAGGTTGGTGGGCAAATAGTGCAGGTTGAACGCGCCGTATTTCTCGTAATCGGCACGGAAAAGCTGGTTCATGTTGTGATAGGCGTAGCCAATGTCAAATGGATTGCCAAAGCGCGCCTGGTTATAGGCCAGGTACAACAGCCCACCGATCACGATCGGCAGCGCACCCAGCGCCATGCGGCCAACGGCTCGCTTCCAATCCCAGGACTTTTCCTGCCTGAGCAGGTAGACCGCAGGGAAGATGCCGGTGAGGACCAGCGGCGTGCGCGTGAGCATGGCGCAGGCCAGCGCCAGCCCGGTCAGGAACCAGGCCCGCCCGCCGCGCAGGGAAAACGCCGCCCAGTAAGCCAGGATGGTGCAGGCAAAGCCGATCAACTGGCTGGTGAACCACACGCTGCCGCGCGGCGCCAGGGTGAAATGCACCGTGCCCAGCGCAAAAAACAGCACCAGGATGGCGCGCTGGGTTCGGTTCAACTGTAAAAAACCGGCGCGGCAGGCGGCGCGCAGCAGCGCGGCGATCAAGCCCACGTTCAATCCACCGAGCAGCGCAGTGAACACCACATCGTTGAAGCGCAGCCCAAACAGCGCCACAAACGGCATGAGCACGACTGCGGGAAAAGGCGGCCAGTACAGGTAATATTGACCGTTAAAAAAAGCGAGGTCGTGGACGAACTCGGGAAGCTGGCGCAATGAAAGGCTGCCATGCAGAAAGGCGTCAGCCAGGTAGTTAAAGTATGGAAAGGGAGATGGACCGCGAACTCCGGAAAGTGCAAGATAAATCAGACCGGCGATCACTCCAGATCCCCAGGGGGATTCCCACAGGTTGGCGAAGGCGGTCAGAAATCGCTGCAGCCGGCCAGGCGCATTATCTTGCATACAAAAACATTCAGATCCAATCCATCGACATTTCTGTTGAATTAATTCTAACCCAGAAAACCACAGCGCCAGCCCGCGCGGCCTTACAGCCTCCTGACGATCTCACCCACCCGGACGCCTGTTTCGCCGTATAATATTCCCATCCCATCCTTCAGAAGGTCACCATGCCTGACAACCTCCCCACCATCCGCGTCCACCCGGAAGGGCGCTTCCTGCAGACCAGCGACGGCCAGCCGTTCTTCTGGCTGGGTGATACCGCCTGGGAATTGTTCCACCGCCTCAACCTGGAACAGGCACAGCTTTACCTGCGCAACCGCCAGGCCAAGCGCTTCACCGTCATCCAGGCGGTGCTGCTGGCCGAGTTCGAAGGCCTCAACACCCCCAATGCCTACGGCGAGAAACCCCTGATCGACAACGACCCAACCCGACCCAATGAGGCCTACTTCGCCTTCGTTGACCAGGTGGTGGACTTCGCCGCCGGGCATGAGCTGTACATGGGCCTGCTGCCCACCTGGGGCGATAAGGTCACCCCGATGTGGGGCGCCGGGCCAGTTGTTTTCAACCCCGAAAACGCGCAGGTCTACGGCCGCTGGCTGGGCGAGCGCTACGGCGCAAAGAGCAACGTGCTGTGGATCCTGGGCGGCGACCGCCCCGCCGAGCACCAGGGCAGCGATTTCCGCCCGATCTGGCGCGCGCTGGCTGCGGGCATCCGCGAGGCCGCACCGCAGGCTTTCATGACCTATCATCCCATGGGTGGGTTTTCCTCCTCGCTCTGGCTGCACGCCGAGCCCTGGCTGGATATGAACATGATGCAGTCCGGCCACGGCGGCGGTCACGACGTGCCCTGCTGGGATATGATCGCCGCCGACTACGCCCTGCAGCCCGCCAAGCCCACCCTCGACGGCGAGCCGAATTACGAGGATCACCCGGTCAACCCCTGGCCCACCTGGGACCCGGCCAACGGTTACTACGACGATTACGACGTGCGCAAGCAGCTCTACCGCTCGGTGTTCGCCGGCGGCTGCGGGGTGACCTACGGCCACCACTCCGTCTGGCAGATGTGGCTGCCCAAGTACGAGCCGATCAACTACCCGCTGATGACGGTGGATGAGGCCCTCGACCGCCCCGCCGCCGCACAGGCGCAGCATTTGCGCGCGCTGATCGAATCGCGTCCCTTCTTCTCGCGCATCCCTGGTCAGGACCTGCTGGCTTCAGCAGCGGGGGAGAAAGGCCAGCGCGTGCAGGCTACCCGCGATGCCAACGGCGCCTACGCTTTCGTCTACTTCCCGCTCAGCCGCCCGGTGACCCTGCGCCTCGACCAGTTGGCGGGGCGCTATGTGCGCGCCAGCTGGTTCGACCCGCGCATCGGCGCCGACTCGCCGCAGGGCGAGTATCCCGCCAGCGGCAGCCGCACCTTCACCCCGCCCGCCGCCGGCCCCGACTGGGTGTTGATCCTGGATGCAATTAAGTAGAGGAGAATCCGTAGATTACGCAGATGGGCGCAGATAAAAAATAATCCGGGATAAAAAGTTTTTTATCCATTTTCATCCCCATTTTCCTTCATCTGCGGATTCTCTTCCTCATGAACAGGATGGACAGGATGGACAGGATGGACAGGATGGACAGGATGGACAGGATTTTTTTTATCCTGATCATCCTGGTTATCCTGTTTTTATTTGCCTGCGGATTCTCCTCGCTCACCTTCGTTTGCCGAACATCCTCCCCAGCAGCCCCAGCCCCAGCGCCAGCGCGGTCACCCACACCGGGCTGGTGAACAGTGCGAACTGGAAGGCATTGCGCACCGGCGGGGTGGGCAGCCGCGCGGCGACCGGCGGCAGCTCGGGGAAGGGCGCGTGCGGCTCGCTCTGGTACCAGTAAGCCACCGAGGCGTAATCACCGGCGATCAGGTTGTTGTAGCCGTGATCCATCTGCACGCGGATCGACTTGCTGAAAGGGATCGGATCGTTGATGTGAAAGCGATAGGCGGCACAGCGCGAGGTGAGGTAATCGCGCACCGTGCAGCCCCAGTGGGGTGCAGAATAGGCTCCGGTGGAAAAGTAGAAGCCGCTGTTGAAGTAATCCTCGGTGCCGGTGCCGCTGACCGAGGGGGCCTCCTCGCCATCCACGAAGATGCGCTCCCAGCCCTCGAGGATGCCCATGCCCAGCGCCTCGGGGAACACCGCCCCCAGCAGCGATTCGGTCTCCTGGGCGCGGCGGCGCATGCGCTGGAGGTCCAGCCACCACTGCGCGTTTTGCATGAACAGGTGCATCCCGGCGAAATGCCCGGCGCCCTGGGCTTCCAGCACGGTGTAGGGCTGGCGGTGGATGGTGGGGTTCTCGCGCCGCCACTGGGCATGGAAGCGCAGCGGCGAGGTTTGCTTGGGCAGCTCAACATACTGCACCTGGAAGAACAGCCCCGCCCAGACCGCCGGCGACTGGTTGACCACCTCGATGCGGCAGCCATCGGCGAAGGGCATCGGGAAGGCGCAGTTGTAGCCGCCGCTGGTGCAGCTCAGCGGCTCGGCCACGTAGTGGGTATATTTGCCCCACGGCACGCCGAAGAAATCGCCAAAGGGCACCTCCACGGAAGGGCTGGTCTCGCCGTCCCAGTAGAAGCGCAGCACGCCGTAATGGTTGAAGTTGAACTTGGCGCCGGGGGTGTTCATGCTGGTCATCCAGATGCGCACAATCTGGCCCGCGCCGGGGATGTCGGCCAGGGTGAAGGTCTCGCCGGGTTCAAGTTCCACGCTTTTGCCGGGCTCGCCCTGCATCACCCGCGCAAAAATGCCGCGCGGCTCCTGGCGGTTCTGGCTGCCGACCAGGCGCATCTTGCCCGCCTGCGGCGTCACCAGGTTGGATAGCTCACTCTTGGTTTTCATGGGATTCCCTCCGGAAGTTTGGAACTAGGCTTATTGTAGCGCAAAAGGCCGTCAGCCGTCATAAAACCTCCCGCAGATTTCTAAACCCGCGGGAGGTTGACTGCGACCCACCACTGCTCAGTCCGGCGCTGCCACCTGGATATCCACCCACAGCGGGCGGTGGTCCGAGATGTCGATTTTCCCCCGGCCGTATCTCAAAATCGGACTGTTGCGCACCAGGATCCAATCCAGCTTTTCGCGGTAAACCTGCAGCACGTTGTGCGTCCAATCCCGGCACGTCCAGGGGTCCACATACCCGGATTGCGCCAGCAGCTTTTCTTTCCACCACTTACATTCCGAAACATGCCACGGCTTGCCCAGAGAGCGGTCGGCTTTGCTCCAACCGGTCAGTCTTGCCAGCCCGTTGTCCAGCGTGTTCAGATCGCCCGCGATCACCGACAGGTCGCCCGGCGCCATTTCGGCATCCAATTGTTGGAGGATGGCTTGAAACTGCGCAAAGCGCCCGGCTACGCCAATGTACTTGTCTTCCAGGTGGACAGAGCTCACCACCAGCTTTTTACCTGTCAGCTCAAATTCGGCGCACAGAGCAAATCGCGCACCTTTGCGTTTCTCGATTTTGGTGATCGCGGTCTGCTCCGGGGCGGGCGCATTCCAATTGAAGGTCGTGGGCAATTCCAGGCGGAAAACACGGCTGGGTTGGATGCGGGCGAGTATCGCGTTCCCGTGCACCCCTCCCCCGGCCAGCTTCTTCCAGCGGTAAGGAGTCTGGATCTCATAAAATTCCACGCCGAACCAGCCTGGCATGCCCATCTCGCCAGCCAGGTATTCCAGCACATCCTCGCCGCCCGTGCGCAGATTGCCCCAATCCACCTCCTGCAGGCAGATGATGTCCGCGTCACATTCTTTAATATACGCCAGCAGCCTGTCCTTCTTAAAACCGCGCTCGATATTCCAGTTCAAGATGCGGATCGACTCGCGTCCGTCCCATGCGGCGCCCGGCGCGCTCTCGTTCTTGGGATAAAGACTGGCGGGCTGGATACTTTGTTGAAATTCGTTCAGCGTCGCTTCGCGGTATTCCGCTTGTAACGAGATCGCGTACTTGAACTCCAGGACGGTCACCAGGCTGAGCAAGGCGACGGCTGAAAAGATGTACCCAAGCAGCGTGTTGACCGCGATCAGCGCCAACAAAACAGCCAGCACGATGGCCAGCAAGCCAATGGACTGGAAGGCGGTCGCCAGGTGCCGATAACGCACCCGCGTATACACTGAACCCCCCGCGTCCAACGCGAGGAACCAGAACTGCAGGCTGATGAAATAGTTCATCACCGAAGTTCCAAAGACCGCTAGAACCAGGGTGAACATGGATGCATCATAGCCGCTGAGCCTCTGTTCAAAAATAAAAACCGCCGCCAGGATCATGGTGCCCAGACCGAAAGAGGAGTATGCGACCACCTTGTCGAAATTATATTTCCAGCTTTCCTGCAGCTCCTTCAGGGATAATTTTCCATCCCTGATCATCCTTTCTTCGTCCTGCTGAGCCGCCCCAAGAAACCTCTTCCCGCTGATCAGGAAGCGGACAAACAAATAAAGCAGGAAAATATAACTGACGCCCGCCACGGCCATGATTTTTACCCAAAACTGTTGAGCGTCTATTTGAGGCATGCCGGCAGCCTACTCCCCGCCCAACTGGTGGGAAAGCTGCTTGAGCGCCGGGTAGAGCTGCCCGTAGAGCCGGTAGGCCGCTTCATATTCCGCCGCCGCGCCGGACTCGGGCACGGCTGAGCCGGTGAGCTGCACGCAGGCCTGGCAGGCCGCATCCACGTCCGCCCATGCGCCCGCGCCAACCCCCGCCAGCAGCGCCGCGCCGTAGGCTGCGCCCTCGGTGGTGTTGACCGTGACCAGCTCGGCGTTGAACACGTCCGCCAGCATCTGCCGCCACAGCGCGCTGCGCGCCCCGCCGCCCGATACGCGCACCTGGCGGATATCCTTCAGCCCGGCGCCCTTGATCAGCTCAAAGCTGTCGCGCAGCCCAAAAGCCACCCCCTCCAGCACGGCGCGGGTGAGGTGCGGCTGGGTGTGGCGGATGGTCAGCCCGACGAAAGCCCCTCGCGCCAGCGGGTCGGGGTGGGGGGTGCGCTCGCCGGTCAGGTAGGGCAGGAAGAGCAGCCCCTCGCAGCCGATAGGCACCGCCGCGGTGGGGGCCAGCAGGCGGTCGTAATCCATGCCGGGCGCGAAGGTATCGCGGTACCAGCGCAGGCTGCCGGCAGCTGAGAGCATCACGCCCATCAGGTGCCAGCGCCCGGGGACGGAATGGCAGAAAGCGTGCAGGCGGCCGTCGGGTTCGATGAACGGCTGGCTGGTGCTGGCGAAGACCACCCCGCTGGTGCCGAGGGTCAGCGCGACAATCCCCGGCTGGACGGCGCCCACGCCCACCGCCTGGGCGGCTTGGTCGCCGCCGCCGCCCACCACCAGCGTGCCGGCGCGCAGCCCGGTCAGCGCCGCCGCCGCCGCGCTGATCGTCCCGGTGACCGCCGGGCCTTCGAACACCTCCGGCAGCCACGCGCGCGGGATATCCAGCGCCGCCAGCACCTCGTCTGACCAATCCCGGCGGCTGATGTCCATCAGGATGGTGCCGGCGCCGTCGGCGCAATCGACCGCGAAGCCGCCGGTCAGGCAGTAGCGCACGTAATCCTTGGGCAGCAAGATGTGGCGGACGCGCTGGTAGACCTGCGGCTCATGCTCGCGCACCCACAGAATCTTGGGCGCGGTGAAGCCGGTCAGCGCGTCGTTGCCGGTGAGCGCGATCAGGCGCGGGCGGCCTAGCCGGGCGCGGATTTCATCGCACTGCGCGCCGGTGCGCTGGTCGTTCCACAGGATGGCCGGGCGCAGCACCTCGCCGGCCTCGTCCAGCAGGGTCAGGCCGTGCATCTGCCCGGTGAGGCCGACGGCGGCGACCTGCGCGCCGCTGACCCCGCCCTGCGCCAACGCGGCGCGGATGCTGGACACCGCCCCGCTCCACCAGTCGGCCGGGTTCTGCTCCGACCACAGCGGCTGGGGGGTGGAGAGCGGCTGCTCGGTGTTGGCGCTGGCGGTGACCGCGCCGGAAGAATCGACCAGCAGCGCCTTCACGCCGGTGGTCGAAACATCGATACCCATGAAGTAGGTCTGGCTCATTGGTTGGCTCCTGAGGATGGGATAAAACCGGGATGGCGAGGGGAAATGACGAGATAATTATACAACATGGCGCCCTGCCCGACCGCTGCTCAGCCTGCGAATAAATTCGGCAGGCTAAAAACCCCTCAAACCCACTTCCAGTGGGTTTGGAACGGATCAGCCTGGGGATTCATCCCCAGGCGGGAAAGCGGCCCCTACACCAGCTCCTCCAGATACGGCCTCACCCCCCAGAAGGCTTTGAGCGCTGCGTATTCCTCGGCGGCGCGCGGGGCAGCCCGCCCGCTGCGCACGGCGCGGATGAGCAGGTTCTTGCCGGTGTGCTCGGTGGAGACGAACTCGGCGATGTCGGCGCGGTAGCCGCGCATGCGCAGAAACAGCACGCGCAGGTGATCGGTGAGCAGGTCGCCCAGCCGCTCCTTGAACACGCCCTGCTTGAGCATCAATTGGAAGGGCGGCGGGGCGGGCGCCCGCTCCAACTGCGCCTGCAGGTGGCGGTGGCAGCACGGCGCGGCCAGGATCAGGCGGCTGTTCCAGCGCAGCCCCTGCGCCAGCGCCTCGTCGGTGGCCGTGTCGCAGGCGTGCAGCGCGATGACCACCTCCGGCGGCACCGCGGGGCGGTAGTCGCGGATGCGCGCCACGACGAAGCTCACCTGCCCGGACAGCCCGAGCGCCTCCACCTGCGCCGCGCGCTGCGCCAGCAGCCCGGCGTTGCTGTCCACCCCGGTCATGCGCGCCGGGATGCCCAAAACGCGGTTGAGAGTATCCTGCACCGCCAGGGTCAGGTAGGCGCTGCCGCAGCCGCAATCCACAATTTCCAGCGGGCTGCGCTCCACCTTCTCCAGCTCGCCGGTCTCGACCAGCAGCTTGAGGAACTCGTTGATCTGGGCGAACTTGGCCTGCATCTCGGCGCGCACGCGCCCCTCGGCGGTCATGATCCCCAGCGCGTGGAGGAGGGGGTTGGGCTCGCCGGCCGGCAGCAGCAGCCGCTTGGCGCGGTCGTGGGGCTGCGCCCCGCCGGCGGCGGTCTCCAGCTTCTCGCGGTGCAGGATGGCGCGCGCCTTGCGCGAGACCTGCACCTGGAGGCGCTCGCCGCCGCGCTCGATCTGTGCGCTGGCCAGCGGCAGCTCCAGCGCCTCGTCCAGCGCCTCCAGCGCGGCGGGCAGGCGGTGATTCTTGCTCACGTCCTGCCTGGCGGAGAAATAGGAAAACTGGATGTGGCGCGCGCCCTTCAGCGTGACCGGGCGCAGCACCACGCGCTTCCAGCCGCGCTCGTTCTCGCGCAGCCGCAGCTCGGCGCGCACAAAGCCGGCTTCATCTTCCAGCGCTTCGCGCAGCAATTGGCGGGTTTGCGCATCGCTCATCGCTCGTTCACCTCCGGTGGTTTCGTCCAGCTTGATTGTACCGGAAAAAGCGCGCCCGCTCAGCCCTGCGCCGGCAGCTCGATGACCATCTCCGTCCCCGCTCCCGGCTGCGACTCGGCGTGCACCCGCCCGCCGTGCGCCTCCACCAGCACGCGCACAATGGCCAGCCCCAGCCCCGATTCTTTGCCTTCGCGCGAAGGATCCACGCGGTAGAAGCGGTCAAAGATGCGCTCCAGCTCCTCGGCGGGGATGCCCTCGCCCGTGTCGGTCACGCCCAGCCGCACCCATTCGCCCGCGCGGCGCGCCGAGAGGGTGATCTGCCCGCCCGAAGGGGTGTAGCGCAGTGCGTTGTCGATCAGGTTGGCGTAGACCTGCAGCATGCGCGTCTCGTCGGCATGGATCAGGGGCAGATGCGCCTCAGCCGCCACGCGCAGCGCCACGCCCTGCTGTTCGGCGCGGTGCTGGAAGGAAGCCGCCGCCTTTTGCAGGATGTGCAGCGGCGGCAGGGGCTGCGGGTGCATGGGCAGCTCGCCCGCGTCCGCCTCGGACAGCACGCGCAGATCGTCCACCAGCGCCTCCAGCCGCTCGATCTCGGCATAGATCAGCCCCAGGCGCTCGGGGGTGGGCTTGAGCACGCCCTCCTGCATCGACTCGACGTAGCCGCCGATCACCGTCAGCGGCGTGCGCAGGTCGTGGGCGATGTCGGCGGTCATCTGCCGCCGGCGGCGGTTGGCGCGCGCCACCTCGGCGCTCATGCGGTTGAACGCTCCGGCCAGCCGCCCGATCTCGTCCTGACCGCGCACCTCCACGCGCTGCTCCAGGTCGCCCCCGGCGATGCGCTGCGCCGCCTCGGTCAGCGCCTGCAGCGGGCGGGTGAGCGTGCGCGCCAGCAGCAGGCTGATCAGGATGGCGATCAGCACCGCCCCCAACGCGCCGACCAGCAGCGCCTGATTGGTGCGCCGGATGAACAGCGCCTCCTCGGGTGAGAAGCGCGGTCTCAGGTTGACCGACAGCAGCGTGCCCACCCGCCTGCCGTCCACCTTGACCGGCGTGCCCTGGTTGAGCTGGCTCTGCGCCGCCACCTGCCCCAGGCGATAGTCCGGCTCGGCGGCCACGATGATCCTGCCCTGCTCATCCGCCAGCGCGATCATGTTGCGCCGCTCAAAACTGCGCGGCGGTTCGCCCGTCACGATCATCAGCGCATCCTCTTCGCCGCCGGGCGGCGCCTGACCGGGCATCTGTTCGGCGGGCGCCGGCAGCCCCGGGTTGGCGCGCAACTGCTGCCAGTAGCCGCCCACCCCCTCCCACGAGCCGCTCTCCTGATAATAAGCCGCCAACCCCTCGGCCAGGTCGCTGCGCGCCTGGTTGAGGATCATGCTGCCCAGGCGCTGCTCGTTGGTCAGGCGGATGAAGACCATCACCACCGCCGCCGAGACCAGCGCCACCAGCACAAAAGCCAGGATCAATTTGCCCAGCAGCGAGGTGCGCATGCTCAGCCCTCCCTGCGGAAGCGGTAGCCCACGCCGAACACCGCTTCGATGTACTCGGGCGCGGAGGGTTTGCGCTCGATCTTGCGCCGCAGGTTGCGGATGTGCACGTTGAGCGTGCGCTCCAGCCCGTTGAAGCCGCTCTCATACAGCGCGTCCACCAGTTGGGCGCGGGTGAACACCTGACCCGGCGAGCGCATCAGTACCGCCAGCAGGTCAAACTCAATGGGGGTCAGCTCCACCGGGGCGCCGCGCACGCTGACCGTGTGGGCGGCCGGGTCGAGCAGCACCTGACCCACGTGCAGGCGCTTCTCCTGCGGCGGCGCCCCCTCCGCGCGGCGCAGCACGGCGTGGATGCGCGCCAGCAGCTCGCGCATGCGGAAGGGCTTGATCACGTAGTCGTCCGCGCCCAGCTCCAACCCCAGCACCGCGTCGGCCTCTTCCTGGCGCGCGGTGAGGATGATCACCGGCGTCTGGCGCTCCTGGCGGTACTGGCGCAGGAACTGATAGCCGTCCTTTTTGGGCATCATCAGGTCGAGCAGGATCAGATCGGGCGGGTCGTGACGCGCCGCGTACAGCGCAATGTCGCCGTTCTCGGCCACCAGCACGCGGAAGCCCTGCTCCTGCAGATAATCGCGCAGCAGCTGCCGCACGCTGGCCTGATCGTCCACCACCAAAATTGTCGCGCTCATCTTGCCATCCGCTTCTCTTCCTTGCCCAGCCCAAAGGTTACCATAAAAATGTTCAGTTTTGATATAGGGGTTTGCGGCGCGCGAATCCGGTATAATCATCTCAACCTCATCCCGCGGAGGGCACCATGCCCGAAAATTTGCTCGCCATTGACTGCGGCACGCAGAGCGTGCGCGCGCTGCTCTTCGACCCGCAGGGCAGCCTGCTGGCCCGCCAGCGTGTGCCGATTGAGCCGTATTTCTCGACCGCTCCCGGCTACGCCGAACAGCAGCCGGATGTCTACTGGGAGGCGCTGTGCCAGGCCTGCCGCGGACTGCTGGCGCAGCCCGGCGCCGACCCGGCTTCCATCGCTGCGCTGGCGCTGACCACCCAGCGCTCGACGGTGGTCAACGTGGACGCCGCCGGACGCCCGCTGCGCCCGGCCATCGTGTGGCTCGACCAGCGCCGCACGCCGGGGCTCAAGCCGGTGGGCGGGCTGTGGGGGCTGGCTTTTGCGCTGGCGGGAGCCAGCGAGACGGTGGCTTACCTGCAGGCGGAGGCGGAGGCCAACTGGCTGCGCAGGCATGAGCCGCAGATGTGGGCGCAAACCCACAAATACCTGTTCCTCTCCGGCTACCTGACCCGGCGCCTGGTGGGCGAGTTCGTCGATTCGGTCGGCTGCCAGGTGGGCTACGTGCCCTTCGATTACCAGCGCCAGGACTGGGCGGCCAAATCCGACTGGAAGTGGCAGGCGGTGCCGATGGACCAGGCGCTGCTGCCGCGCCTGGTGAAGCCGGCCGCGCCGCTGGGGCAGCTCACCCCCGCCGCGGCTGAGGCCACCGGGCTGCCCGCCGGGCTGACGCTGATCGCCGCCGCCGCCGACAAGGCCTGCGAGGTGATCGGCTCGGGCAGCCTGGCGCCGCACATCGGTTGCCTGTCCTACGGCACCACCGCGACGATCAACACCACCCATTCCCGCTACATCGAGATCGTCCCGCTCATCCCGCCCTACCCCGCCGCCGTCCCGGGGCGCTACACGCTGGAGCTGCAGATCACGCGCGGTTACTGGATGGTGAGCTGGTTCAAGCAGGAGTTCGGTCTGCGCGAGCAGCGCATTGCCGCGGAGCGCGGCATTGAGCCGGAGGACCTGTTCGAGGAGCTGGTGGCGGCGGTGCCGCCCGGCTCGGAGGGGCTGGTGCTGCAGCCGTACTGGTCGCCGGGGCTGCGCTACCCCGGACCGGAGGCGCGCGGGGCGATTGTGGGTTTCAACGGCGCGCACACCCGCGCCCACGTTTACCGCGCCATCCTGGAGGGCATCGCTTACGCCATGCGCGATGGCGCGGAGCGCACCGGCAAGCGCACCGGCGTGGCGGTCCGCGAGCTGCGCGTGGCGGGGGGCGGTTCGCAGTCCAACGCCGCCATGCAGCTCACCGCGGATGTGCTTGGACTGCCGGCGATCCGCCCGCATGTGTATGAGGCTTCGGGGCTGGGCGCGGCGATTGATGCGGCGGTGGGCGCCGGGCTGCACAGCGGCTTTGAGCAGGCGGTGGCGGCGATGACCCACGCGGGGCGCAGCTTTGAGCCGGACGCGCGCACCCACGCGATCTACGATCAGTTGTACCGCGAGGTGTATCTGAAGATGTACGCCCGCCTCAAGCCGCTGTATCACGCGATGAGCGCGGGGGAAGAGGAATCCGCAGATGCCGCCGAAAAGAAAATCGAACTGGGATGAAAAGGATAAAAAGGATATTTTTTTGATCTTTTTCATCAACAGAATTCTTGTATCCTGTTCATCCTGGTTATCCTGTTTTTCTTTGCCTGTGGATTCTCTGGATTC
>CAZCBJ010000035.1:0-25318 GCA_964496705.1 uncultured Anaerolineaceae bacterium
GCATGAGAAGCTCTGATCAAATCTGCTCATGGAATCACCCCGCGTGAGTCCCTGATAAGCGTAGAGGTGGGTCTGCTCCATTATTAAAAATCGTATTCATTATTCGCACAGACCCACCTCTACAGGGTCTCCGGGCTTGTGCTAGCAAAATTGAATTGGCAGAGCGCTCAGAGCGGTACATCTAGACTGGTTAAAATTTATAGCCGATCTGGCGCAGGAAATCCTTGCGCCAGGCCACGTCCTTCTCGCCTTCCACGCCCTTGGGCTTTTCACCCTCGATGATGCCGAGGATGCCGCGTCCGGTGCCGTTGTCTGCCACGATCACCTCGGTGGCGTTGGCGGTGGCGCAGAAGATGCCGCACACTTCCGGCACGTTCATCACCGTTTTAAGCACATTGATCGGGTAAAAGCCGGGACCGAGGAAGAGGAAAAAGCTGTGCCCGGCGCCCACCGCCAACGCGTTCTTTTTGGCCAGCTCGATGCTCTCCGCGTCGGTGCCGCTGCAGCGCACCAGGCACATCCCCGACGCCTCGCAAAACGCCAACCCGAATTTTATCCCCGGCACGGCGCTGACCAATGCTTCGTGGATATCCTCAACGGTCTTGATGAAATGCGATTGCCCGAGGATGAAGTTGATCTCTTCGGGTTTTTCGACCTTGACGCTCAACAATTGCATGGCTGCCTCCTGGTTTTGGGTTAAGTTAATTGTACACCAGGAGGAATCTCAGGCAGAGGCGCAGGAAAAGAATCTCACGCAAAGGCGCAGGAAAAGAGTCTCACGCAGAGACGCTGAGAAAAAATGAATTCTTTTCTGTGTCTCTGCGCCTCTGCGAGAAAATCTTCTTCTACCCGCGGCCGGATTGGAGGGCGTATTCCTTGACCCGCGCCGCCAGCCTCAGCGCCTCGGATTGGGTGGTGGCATACACATCCAACAGCAGCCCGCAGCGGCCCGCAGTGCGGTCGATCAGCATCTGGCACGTGCCCAGCACGTCCGGGCTGTTGGAAAAATCCCAAATGCGCCAGAAGGGCACACGGGCGGCGGCATCCAGGATGGTCTCGATCGGGTTGTAGGCGATTTGCGGGTCAAAGCCGAGCAGCCCGCGCGTCTCGGACATCGGCGCAATGTTTTGCCTGTGACCCATGCAGCAGTGCAGAGTGACGCCGCCGAAGCGGTCGGAGAGCATTTCGTTGTAGGGACGGGCGAACTGGCGGTAGATGCCCGGCGAGAGGAAGGCGGCGTTGTCGTCGCTGAGGTGGATGCCGCGCGGCAGGGGGTAATCATGTCCGCTGCCCAGCCAGTTGCCGGCGATGCTGCGCTGGAATTCGACGATTTCGGCGATCGATTCGGTCAGCATGCCCAGCAGATGATGGACGGCGTCCGGGGCTTCATAGGTGGAAGCCAGCAGCAGCGAGGTGTTCACCACCAGCGTGGCGGCGTCGATCGGTGATTGCACATCCGACGGCACGAAGGGCACCTCGCCAAAGCGGCGGCGGATTGCCAGCATGCGCCGCGTCAGCTCAGGGTACAGACCGCGCTCGTGAATGTTGGTGGGCTTTTGGATTTCCCAGACCCGCTGGATGTCATCGGTGATGAGGTAACGGCAGGGCACCGACCACTCGCCGAAAAGCGGCTCGCAGCCGTAGGCGATGCCCATCAGGCAGGAGATGCGCCCGCAGTCCACGCGAAAATAGGGGATGTTGTCCAGCCCGGCTGCCGCGGCCGCGGCGTGCTGGTTGTAATGCTCGACATAATAGGTTAGCTCGGCTTCAAAATCCTGATAAAACAGGCTCTGGTTATGGGGATAAACTTGCGCCCAGTTGGCTTTGACCATCACGTTGCCCTGACCCTCCAGCAGGCGCTGCATTTTGTGGATATTCTGATCCACTTTGTTTTGGTCAACCCGTGCAAGTTCCATGTGGTTTCTTAAAAGGTCTCACGCAGAGCCGCAAAGTTTTTTTGTCTCTGCGCCTCTGCGTGAGACTTCTTCAGTCAAGTTTACGCACGAAGCGCTCGATGCGTTTCAGCGCCTCTTCGATCTTCTCGTAGCTGGTGGCATAGGAGCAGCGCACAAAGCCCTCGCCGCCCGCGCCGAAAGCCGAGCCCGGCACCACCGCCACGCGCTCTTCCTGCAGCAGACGGTTGGCAAAAGTGTCCTCGTCCAGCCCGGTGATGTCCACGCGCGGGAAGGCATAAAATGCGCCGTGCGGCTCGAAGGTGGGCAGTCCCAGGTGGTTCAGCCCGTCCACGATCAGGCGGCGGCGGCGGTCGTACTCGGACACCATCGCCTGCACGTGCTGCTCGCCGTTTTGCAGCGCCTCCAGCGCGGCCATCTGGGCCATGGTGGGCGCCGACATGATGGTGTACTGGTGGACGCGCAGCATGCCGCGAATCAGCGCTGCCGGGGCGGCGATGTACCCGATGCGCCAGCCGGTCATGGCGTAATCTTTGGAGAATCCGCCCAGCAGGATGGTGCGCGGGCGCATGTCCGGCAGGGCTGGAAAGCAAACGTGGGTGTGGTCGTACACCAGCCGGTCGTAAATTTCGTCGGAGATGATGATCAGGTCGTGTTTTTCAGCCAATTTGGCGATTTCCAGCAGCTTCTCGCGGCTGGCCACCGCGCCGGTGGGGTTGTTGGGGAAGCTGAGCAGGATCAGCTTGGTGCGCGGGGTGATGGCGGCTTGGATGGCTGCGGGATCGACATCGAAATTGTTCTCCATCTTGCAGGGAATTTCCACCGGCACCCCACCTGCCAGCAGCACTTCGGCCTGATAAGCCACAAAGCACGGGGTGGGGATGATCACCTCGTCGCCGGGATCGAGCAGGGCGGTGTTGGCCAGGTAGAGCGCCTCCGAACAGCCAACGGTCAGGATGATCTCGCTGGTCGGGTCGTACTGCACGCCGTACAGCTTTTCCAGGTGCTGCGCAAGCGCCTGGCGCACCTCAAAGATGCCGGCGTTGGATGTGTAATGGGTGTCACCCTGCTGAAGAGAACGGATGCCCGCCTCCAGGATGGGCTTGGGGGTGGTGAAATCAGGCTCGCCGATGCCCAGGGAGATGACGTCCTGCATGGTGGCGGAGATGTCAAAGAATTTGCGGATGCCGGAGGGTTTCAGGTCGGCGACGCGGCGGGAGAGGTAGGACTCTTTCATGAAATTGGGTTAATACTCCATTCGTCGAGTGGTTGATGGTAAGTAAGCTCAAAGCGGCGCCCGTCAGCGGCGCGCACGCGAAAATGCTTTCCGTGCGGTGTGCGCCAGCGGGCAATCACCGCGCTGATTTCCAGACGCTGCCCTTCCCAGTGCAGGGCCAGCGGGCGCTCGGCGTATTCAACGCCGGAATAACATTCCACCCGGCTCAACTCTTCGCCCACGATTGGTCTCCCAGGTCGAAGTGCGACGGCTGACCCTCCAGGGTCACGTTGCGTCCCAGCAGCGAGTCTTCAATGATCATGCTGGTCAGTTGGGTGCCGTCGCCCAAGATGGAATTGCGCACGATCGAATTCTTAAGGCAGCAGTCGTCGCCCACCGAGACGTACGGACCGACGATGCTGTTCTCCACCACGGCATAGGGTGAGATGAACACCGGCGGCACCACCGCCACCCCTTCGCGTTGCGAAGCATGCGCCGAGTTGTCGTGCCCGTTTTCGAGCAGATAACGGTTGGTTTCGAGCAGCGATTCGGGCGTACCGGCATCCAGCCAGACGCCCACCGGCTGGACGCGCATCCGCGCGCCGCGCTCGATCAGGATGTTGATCGCGTCAGCCAGGAAGAACTCGTTCTTCAGGGTCAGCTTGCGCTCCATCTGTTCTTCGATGGCGCTGATCAGCGCCTCGCCGGAGCAAAAGTAGTAGTATCCGACCACGACCAGATTGTTGCTCATGTCAGCGGGTTTTTCCACCAGGCGCACAACCTGTCCCTCGGCGTTGAGCTGAGCCACGCCGAAGCGTCGCGGATCCGGCACGGCTTTCACCCAGGCGACCGCGTCATAGCTTTCGCAGGTGAGGAAGGACAGGTTGGTTTCCACCAGCGTGTCGGCGAAGGCCATCAACAGCGGCCCTTTCAGATATTCACGCGCCTGATAAAGCGCGTCAGATTGCCCGCGCATCTGCGACTGGGCGACGTAATGGCATTTTCGGTGCGGGTAGCGCTGATCCATGAAGGTCTTCACCTGATCGCCCTGCGGCCCAACGATGAAGACATATTCCACGTTTTCAGGTTCAGCCAGCGTGCGGAACTGGTCGAGGACGTAATCCAGCACGGTGCGCCCGGCCACGTTGAGCAGCGGCTTGGGTTTGCTCCAGGTATGCGGGCGCAGGCGGGCGCCCAGCCCCGCCATCGGGATCGCTATTTTCAAAGGTTGTGGCATGCTGAAGCCTCCCTGAGAGGTGGTATGACAGCCTATGCTTATTTTATCATCATCGCCGGGGGGCGCATGTTATAAAAGTCACCTCTTTCCCGGTCATTGTTGGGTTTAACTGCTGGTTTTTTATATCCGCAGGGTTTATCCACCCGCCAACCCAAACTGTGCCAGCCATCATGTGGGGATTATAATAAGCCCTTCATGGACCTGCTGTTATTAAAATTGGTGCTCACCCCGCTGCTGGTCGCGGCGATCACGCTGGCCGGCCGGCGCTGGGGCTCAGCGGTCAGCGGGTGGCTGGTGGGGCTGCCGTTGACCTCCGCGCCGGTGTCGGTCTTTCTGACGCTGCAGCACGGCACAGGTTTTGCTGCCCGGGCGGCGATCGGCGCGCTGGCGGGCATTTCAGCCTCGGCGGTGTTCTGCCTGGTGTACGCCTGGCTGGCAAGCCGCAGCCGCTGGTTCGTTTGCCTGACCGGGGCAACGCTGGGTTTTCTGCTGACCATCTGGCTCTATAATCGCTTCGCGCTGGCGCTGCTGCCCACCGCGCTGGCGGTGTATGCGGTCCTGGGCTTGATATACCACGTTTTTCCGCGGCGCAACAGCCATCAACCGTCCGCCGCGCCGCCGGCCTGGGATATCCCTGCCCGCACCCTGTTCGCCACCGCCTTTGTGGTGCTGCTGACGGCTGTGTCGGGGCTGCTCGGGGCGCAGCTCAGCGGCTTGCTTTCGCCCTATCCGGTGTTCACCTCCACGCTGGGCGTGTTCACCCATCGCCAGCAGGGGCGCGATGCGGCGGCTCAGTTCATGCGCGGTGTGGTGCGCGGCGGATTCTCCTATGCCAGCTTTTTCGTGGTGGTGGCCCTGGCGCTCAACCCGCTGGGCATGTTTTGGGCTTATGCGCTGGGGGTGGCAGCCATCGCCGTGGTCAATGGGTTGTCGCTGCACCTGGGGGTTGTGAAAAACCGCGCGGCGGCTCAATCGCTTTGATATCCATCCGCAACTCTTTTCAAAAGGCGGTGTTTGAACAGGTAAGCGCGTCTGTATTGATTGCTTTGTCAGATCATTGAGCGTTTACAGGTAGCCGGATTGGATCGAACATTATTCCGCTGCGGCGGGTACGCGAACTTCATATAGCATGCCCTGAAAGGCGCCGAAGCCCTGCTTTCTGGCAGGTGTTCTACGTTATTCTCTATTGGAGGAAACCATGTCGGATCATCAAGCGGTTGCAGTAGTCGGTCTGGGGGCCATCCTGCCGGATGCGCAGGATGTGGGTGCGTTCTGGGATAATATCCTCAACCTGCGCTATTCCATCAGCGACGTGACCGCCGACCGGTGGAATCCTGAGCTGTATTACCATCCTGACCCTTCGGTGCCGGATAAAACCTACGCCAAGATCGGCGGGTGGGTGCGCGGCTTCAGCTTTGAGCCGCTCAAATGGGGCATCCCCATCCCGCCGCGAGTGATCGCCTCGATGGACGAATCGCAGCAGTGGGCCATCGCCGCCAGCCGTCAGGCGCTGCTGGATTACGGCTACACCGAAAAGCGTTACGATCCCAACCGCGTGGCGGTGATCCTGGGCAATGCGCTGGCCGGGGAGAGTCATTACATCACCGCGCTGCGCATCCGCCTGCCGGAATACACTCAGGCGCTGTCCGCCGCGCCCGCTTTCCAGCAACTGCCGCGTGAGGTGCAGGCTGCGCTGCTGCAGGGCATGCAAGACAACCTGAATGCGCGCATCCCCAACATCACCGAGGATACCATGCCCGGCGAGCTGGGCAACATCATCGCCGGGCGGGTCGCGAATGTGTTCAATTTCGGCGGACCCAACTTTGTCACTGACGCCGCGTGTGCTTCTTCGCTGGCGGCGCTGCAGGCGGCCCTGGATGGGCTGAACAACCGGCAGTACGACCTGGTGCTGACCGGCGGGGTGGACCGCAGCATGGGTCCGGAGGGCTACGTCAAGTTCTGCAAGATCGGCGCGCTCAGCCCGGATGGTTCGCGCCCGTACGCTGACGGCGCCAACGGCTTCGTGATGGGCGAGGGCGCGGCCATTCTGCTGCTCAAACGCCTGGCGGATGCCGAGCGCGACGGCGATAAAATTTATGCCGTCATCCGCGGGGTGGGCAGCAGCAGCGACGGCAAGGGCAAAGGCATCACCGCCCCCAACCCGGCCGGGCAGCAGCGCGCGGTGGAGCGCGCCTGGCAGAACGCCGGGGTTTCCCCGGCGACCGCCACGTTGATCGAGGGTCACGGCACCTCCACGCGCGTGGGAGACGTGGTGGAGGTGAACAGCCTCACCACCGTCTTCGGCGGGTTTGGTTTACCGGTGGGCAGCATCGCGCTGGGCTCGGTCAAATCCAACATCGGGCATCTGAAGAGCGCAGCCGGCGCGGCGGGGCTGCTCAAGGTGACGTTGGGGCTGTATCACAAGATTCTCCCCCCGACGGCCAATTTCACCCGTCCCAATCCGAACATTGATTTCGCTCACCTGCCGTTCGATGTGGTCACCACCGCGCGCCCCTGGGAGCGCCCGGCGGGCGAGCCGCGCCGCGCAGGGGTCAGCTCTTTTGGCTTTGGCGGGACCAACTTCCATTTGGTGCTGGAGGAGCATATCCCCGGACTGCTGACCGATGAGAAGCGGGTGTTCCCCGCGGTTCAAGCGGCGGCTGCGCCGAGGGAATCGATGGTGCGTGAACCAACCGTTGTTCAGGTGGCCCCGGCTGACGCAGCACCTGTCCCCACCGGACCGGCATTGGCCGACTACGGTGGTCTATGTTTTCTCTCCGCCAGCACCGGCGCTGAATTGCGCCAGAAGCTGGTCGAAGTGCTGGAGCAGGCGCGCCAGGGCAGTCTGCCGCCCGGCGCGATGCCCTCCCACGCTGCGCTCGGATTGCCAGAGCGCCTGGCGATTGAATTTGGCCGCGCGGATGATTTGATCAAGCGCGCCGAGAAGGCGCTCAAGGTGTTTGATGACAACAACGCCGCCGCCTGGCAGGCGCTGACCGCCCAGGGCGTGTACCGCGGCAGCGGCGCGCCGGGCAAGGTGGCCTTCCTCTTCCCCGGGCAGGGGTCGCAGTACGTCAATATGCTGCGCGACCTGGTGGATTTCGAGCCGGTGATCGCGAATACCTTCCGCGAAGCCGACGAAGTGATGACGCCCATCCTCGGCCGCTCGCTGACCAGTTACATCTTTGATGACGGCGATGAAGAAGCGCTGAAAAAAGCCGAGGCTGAGCTGCGCAACACCACCATAACCCAGCCGGCGCTGCTGACCGTCAACGTGGCTCTGCTGCGCCTCATGCAGCGTTTCGGCTACCAGCCGGATGCCGTGCTGGGACACTCGCTGGGAGAATATGCCGCGCTGGTTGCGGCAGGTGTGCTGACCTTCCCCGAAGCGCTGCAGGTGGTCAGCGCGCGTGGGCGCGAGATGGCCAGGGTTTCGATGGAGGACAACGGCTGCATGGCGGCTGTGCCGGCGCCGCTGGAGGTGGTGGAGGAAACCCTCAAGACGATTGACGGTTACGTGGTGATCGCCAATATCAACAGCCCGCTGCAGTCGGTGATCGGCGGCAACACCGCGGCGGTGGATGCGGCGTTGGCGGCTTTTCAGGCAGCCGGCTATCAAGCGACCAAAATCCCTGTGTCCCACGCCTTCCATACCCGCATTGTCGCCCCTGCCAGCGCCCCGCTGCGCACGGTCATCGCGCGCATGAACATCCAGCCGCCGCGACTGCCGGTCATCGCCAACGTCACCGGCGATGTCTATCCCGGCGGGCGCGAGGAAATCCTGGACTTGCTGGCTGCCCAGGTGGCGTCGCCGGTGCAGATGGTCAAGAGCATGCAGAAACTGTACAGCCTGGGCGTGCGCATCTTCGTGGAAACTGGACCCAAACGGGTGGCCAGTGCGCTGGCGCTGGATAACCTGAAGGACAAGAGGGATGTGACCATCCTGGGCACCAACCACCCGCGCAAGGGCGGCAAAACCAGCCTCAAAGAAGCGCTGTGCGGCTTGTTCGCCGCGGGCGTGCTGTACCAATTGCCCGCCGGGCAGCCCGCCGCTCAAAGCGTGCCAACGCTGTCCGGTCAAACGACAGCTTCACGCGCTTCTTCTGAAGAGATTAAGGCTTATGTTCTGCATTTGGTCAGCGAAAAAACCGGCTATCCGGCCGAGATGCTCGACCTCGACCTGGATCTGGAAGCCGACCTGGGCATCGACACGGTTAAACAGGCCGAGCTGTTCGCTGCCATCCGCACCCACTACAACATCCCGCGCCGCGAGGATTTGCGCCTGTCGGACTACAACACGCTGACCAAGGTGATCGCCTTCATGGAGCAGGCGCTGCCATCCTCTGCCCCGGCTCCCGTTGCGGCAGTGGCACCCGCCGCACCGCCCATGCCTCATGTCTCACCGGCTTCCACATTACCCGTACCTGCACAGGCTGTGCCAGCCCTCGCCGATGGCCGCCTTCCTCTAACCGGCTCGGTGGTCATCTCTGGCGCCGGGCTGGGATTGCCGGGGCGCAACGGGCGCGTGTTCAACGATGAGAATGTGCAGCGCATACTGGACGGCGAGAACTTCATCGACTCGCTGCCCGATGACGCGCGCCGCGACATGCTCAAGAAGCGCGTCCAGCGTTTGAACAAGAGCGAGGCTGGCGCCACCCTGGAAATCATTGAGGACATCGAGCGCACAGTCAAGCTGGCCGGACAGCGCGGCGAGTTCGATCTTACCGCCGAGTTCGGCGTGCCGTTCGAGCGGCTGGACACGTTGGACATCTCCACCCAACTGGCCATCGGCGCGGGCATCGAGGCCCTGCGCGATGCCGGTATCCCATTGGTGATGAGCTACCGCCTGACCAGCAAAGGCACATCCCTGCCCAACCGCTGGATGCTGCCGGAAGCCCTGGCGGACGAGACCGGGGTGATCTTCGCTTCGGCTTTCCCCGGACTGCAGCGAATGACCGAAGAGGCCGACCGCTACTACGCCCACCAGAACCTGGCCGGGCAGGCGGAAGAATTGCGCCGGGTCAAGGCCTTGGCGCCGGCCAGCCAGGCCGAGCTGCACGCAGCGCTGGATCAACGCATCCGCGAGCTGGAAAAGCAAATGGTAGCCAGCGATTACCATCTGGACCGGCGTTTTATTTTCCGCGTGCTGGCCATGGGTCATTCGCAATTTGCGGAGTACATCGGCGCGCGCGGCCCCAACACGCATGTTAACGCCGCCTGCGCCACCACCACCCACGCCGTATCCGTCGCCGAGGATTGGATCCGCAGCGGACGCTGCCGCCGGGTGGTGATCATCGCCGGCGACGATGTGTCCAGCGGCAGCATGGCCGCCTGGATCGGCAGCGGTCTGTGGGCGACCGGGGCAGCCACCACCGAGGGCGACCCGCGCCAGGCCATCCTGCCCTTTGACCGCCGCCGCAACGGCATGATCATGGGCATGGGGGCTGCCGCATTGGTGATCGAATCCGAGGATGCTGCGCGTGAACGAGGCATGCGCGCCATCGCCGAAATCCTCTCTACCCAAATCGCCAATAGCGCCTTCCACGGCACCCGCCTGGATGTGCCGCACGTCAGCGAGGTGATGGAGCGCTTGGTGCAAATGGCCGAGCAGCGCTTTGGCCTCCAGCGTGCCCAGATTGCAGCACAGACCGTGTTCGTCTCACACGAAACCTACACACCTGCGCGCGGCGGCAGCGCAGCGGCCGAAATCCAGGCTCTGCGCAGTGTTTTCGGGGAGCAGGCAAGCCAGGTGGTGATCGCCAACACCAAAGGTTACACCGGGCACAGCATGGGCGTGGGCATTGAGGATGTGGTCGCGCTGAAGGCGCTGGAATTTGGCGTCGTTCCGCCAATCGCCAACATCCGCGACGGCTTTGAGCCGGACCCCGATCTGGGCGACTTGAATCTGTCGCGCGGCGGGGCTTATCCGCTGCAATATGCGCTGCGCCTGGGGGCGGGCTTCGGCTCGCAGATCGCCATGACGCTCATCCGGCGCATCCCGGGGGTGGGCGAGCGGGTGGACCAACCGACTTACCGGCGCTGGCTGGCAGACGCGGCTGGCTATGACAGCGCGGACATCGAGGTATCGCAGCGCACACTGCGCATCCGCAACCAGGGTCAGCCGCTGCGACCGCCCAGGCGCTCTGCCTGGCAGTACGGTCAGGGGCCGACCCTCTGGGCGGCGAGTCAGGACTTGCCCGCGCCAGTTTCAACACCGGTTGCCGCACCAGCCCCCGCTGCACAACCCACCAGTCCGCTGCCTTCCGCTGATTCACCTCTCCATCTTCCCTCTTCCCATTCTTCCTCTGAAGAGACCAAAACCTACGTTCTTTCCGTGGTCAGCGAAAAAACCGGCTATCCGGCAGAGATGCTCGATCTGGAGCTGGACCTGGAAGCCGATCTGGGCATTGACACGGTCAAACAGGCCGAGCTGTTTGCCACCATCCGCACTCATTACAACATCCCGCGCCGCGAGGATTTGCGCCTGTCGGACTACAACACACTGGCCAAGGTGATCGCTTTCATGGAGCAGGCGCTGCAATCGGCGCTGCCGGTTCAAACAGCCGCGCCGTCTCCGGCTCCGGTCGCCGCTCCCGCACCCGCGGCACAGCCCTCTTCCCCCTCACGACTCACTTCTCACCCATCGCCCTCCTTCCTCCCATCCTACGAAGAAATCAAAACTTACATCCTGCTGCTGGTCAGCGAGCGGACGGGCTACGCCGTGACCATGCTCGATCTGGAGCTGGATATTGAGGCCTATTTTGGCTTGAATAAAGCCGGGCAGGATGAGCTGCTGGCGACGTTATGCGCGCATTACGGTGTCCAGCGCTGTGGTGACCCGCGCCTGAGAGGTCAGGTCACGCTGGACAAGCTGATCCAATTCTTCCAGCAGGCTTTGCAGGAGGCTGCCGCAGCGGGCCAATTGCAGCGCCAGGCGGCCCCTGCTACTGAAGAAGATGAAGATGAAATGGAAGCTGCGGCGGGAATGGCCTCATCCACCTTTGATGACATTCGCACCGCGCTGCAACGGCGCGAGCCAGGCGCTGTCTGGCGGCGCGTGCCGCGCCCGGTGCTGCGCCCGCGGTTGGAATTGTGCGTCCTGACGGGGGTGAATCTGGGCGATGGAACGCGGCTGATTGTCGTGGCAGATAACGGCAAGGTGGCCGAGAGCCTGGCGCGCCGCTTGCGCAGCCGCAAGGTGCAGGTGCTGACGCTTACTGCGCCATCGCAGGCTGAGGTTCCTGCGCAGGTCGGCGCGTGGCTGGCCGATGGGCCGGTGCAGGGTGTGTTCTTCCTGCCTGGGTTGGACGTGGAGCCGGGGCTGGCTGAAATGGACCTGACCGCCTGGCAGGCTGAGTGGCAGCGACGGGCGGTGGGTCTGTATCATCTGATGCGCGCGCTGCCGGCGGAGGTTTTCCTGGTCAGCGCCACCCGCCTGGGCGGGCTGCACGGATACACGCCGCAGGGTGCATCGGCGCCGCTGGGCGGACTGGTCAGCGGCTTCACCAAGGCGCTGGCAATGGAGCGCCCCGCTGCGCTGGTCAAGGTGGTGGATTTTTCCGCGGATGTTCCGGCTGTGACCGTGGCTGCCCGCCTGGTGGATGAAACCCTCAGCGATCCCGGTGCGGTGGAAATCGGTTATGAGGGCGAGCAGCGCCTCAGCGTCACGCTGCTGGATCAGGAAGCCCGCGCCGAGGTGAACGGTTTTGCCTGGGACGCGGACAGCGTCTTCCTGGTCAGCGGCGGCGCGGGCGGCATCACCATCCCGGTGGTGCTGGACCTGGCGCGGACGCGCGGTGGAAAGTTTTATCTGCTGGGGCGCACCCCGCTGCCCGAAAGCCATCATCCCGACCTGGCGCTGTTGAAATCTGACCGCGACAGCCTGAAACAGGAGCTGGCTCGACGCCTGGCTGAGGGCGGCAACCGCCCCACCCCGGCGCAAATTGACGCGAAGATTGCCGCGTTGGAGCGGGCTGCCGCGGCGCTGGACTTGTTGGCAACCTTGAAGCAGGAAGGCATTCCGGCGCATTACCTGGTCTGCGATGTCAGCGACGCGCAGGCAGCGCGCCAGGCGGTGCAAAAGGTGTTGAAAGCCGAAGGGCGCGTGGATGTGGTGCTGCACGCGGCTGGCATGGAACGCAGCCGCAAGCTGGAGAGCAAACCCATTGAGGAGTTCGCCCAGACCATTGCGGTCAAAGCCGACGGCTTTTTCAACGTCTACAAGGCGCTGCAGGCTCGCAAGAAGCTGCCGCGCGCCTTCATTTTCTTCAGCTCGGTTGCCGGACGCTTCGGCAACTCAGGGCAGACCGATTACAGCGCGGCCAACGACCTGTTGTGCAAACTGGCCGCGGGGCTGCGCCGCCAGCATCCCGAAGTGCAGGCGTTGGCCCTGGACTGGGGCGCCTGGGCTGAGGTGGGCATGGCCAGCCGCGGGAACATCCCACGCCTGATGGCCTATGCCGGCATCGACATGCTCAAACCGGAGCTGGCTGCGCCGTGCGTGGGGCGGGAACTGCTGCACAACGGCGCCGGCGGCGAGGTGCTGCTGGCCGGGTCGCTGGGTCTGTTGATGAACCCGCGCCATTCCAGCAGCGGTCTGGACCTGGAACGCGCCAACATCGCCCTCACCCAGGGTCGCCCCAGCCACGTGATGCTCAGCCGGCTGAACGCCTTTGACCTGCACAGCGGCATCCGCCTGGAAGCCGAGCTGGACCCGCAGGCGCACCCCTTCCTGCGCGACCACGCTCTGAACGGCACGCCCTTGTTGCCTGGGGTGATCGGCATTGAAGGTTTTTCCACTGCCGCGCAGCACATCGCCTCGGCGCTGGCCGGCGGCAAGGGCGGCTACCGCGCTGCCCGCCTGGAGGACATCAATTTCCTGGTGCCGTTCAAGTTCTACCACAACCGACCGCGGCGGCACGCCTGGACCGCCTTCGTGGTGCGCGAGGAGGCCGGATTGGTGGCCTACGCGCGGCTCGAATCGGACAATCCCCGCCCGAATGGGCAAAGCGAGCGATTGATCCATTTCACCGGCAAGGTGTTCCTGGAACCGGCAGACGGCCCGTCGCGGGTCACAGTTGCCCCGCCTGTTTGGAACGGCGCCCGTACCGTGCAGGCGGATGACATCTACCGGCTGTACTTCCACGGGCCGTCCTTCCAGGTGCTGGAGGCGGTGCAGCGCAGTGGAGACGGCCTGCTGGGTAAGCTAAATCCGGCTCTGCCGCCCTTCTCGGCGCAGGGAGCCGGCGCGGTGAGTGTGCCCATCCTGGTGGAATTGTGCCTGCAGACGGCGGGCGTGTGGGAGATCGGCGCGACCGGTTCGCTGGTGCTGCCGCGCGCCATCGACTGCCTGCGCCTGTATGACACCCGGGTCAACGGCGCGCCGGTGTTCGCCGAGGTTCGCCCGGGCAAGGCGGAGGACGGCAGCCTGCGCTTTGACGCGCGCGTGGTGGATGCCGAGGGACGCCTGTTTCTGGACATGAGCGGTTATCGCACCGTGCCCACCAGCCAAATGGTGGAGGAAGCGCTGCTGGCGCCGATGAGGGCGCTGGTGGCGTGAAAGCAACGGCGGCGTTCGGATTGACACCCGACGCCGCCGGGATTGTATCCTGTGAAAAGCGTATGATCTTGCCGTTTGAGTGGCTGCTGGTTGAGATACCAACAGTAGATGAGAGGTCAGCCGAGGAGATGCTCTCGCCGGGCGAATTGCAGCGCCTGAGCGGGCTGCGCTTTGCCAGGCGGCGCGACGATTGGCTGCGCGGGCGGCTGGCGGCCAAGGCGCTGCTGCAGCGCTGTCTGCCGGGCGGTGCTGAGCTGGCTGCGGCGCGCCTGGAAATTTTGAATGAGTCGCAGGGAATGCCCTTCGCACAGCTGGACGGACGGCGGCTGACCGGCTTTCTGTCCATCAGCCACCGTGATGCGCTCGCGTTGGTCGGCTGGTCGCCTGTCCCGCTGGGGGTGGACACCGAGCTGGTGGAAGAGCGGCATCCCGCCTTTGCGCAGGATTTCTTCACCCCGCATGAGATCGCTGCGGCGGGCGGTTATCCCGCTGCGCTGCGCGACCGCTGGTTCACCCTGGCCTGGAGCGTGAAAGAGTCCGCGCTCAAGGCGCTGGGCAGCGGGCTGCGCCTGGACACGCGGCAGGTGGAGGTGGATGCGCCGTCCGCAGAGGGTTTGGCCCGCGAGGGGCGGAGCCTGGATTGGCAGCCGATTCAACTGCACGTTGCGGCGCTGCAAAACCGCAGGTTGTCTGGTTTCTGGTCCGCTAGCGGAGATCACCTTCACACCGCTGTTTTGATTATGGATTGAGCTGCGTAAAATACCTCGACAGACACAAACCACCGAGATACCCGGTGGTTTGTGTCTGCATACGTGCAGCCGGTGGTTACTGGCAGGCCTGGAAAGCCGGCAGGTGACTGTTGAGCGAGGCGCTTTGCAGCCGGTCGTACACCCGCAGCAGACTGCTGTTGGTGGTAACCTGTTTCAACTGGTCGTACAGCGCAGCATCCGCGGTTTCTGCCTGGATGCCCGCCGCGCAGGCTTCGGTCAGCGTGGTGAATGCGGGGGCTTCGGACAGACCCGGATTGGCGGGAACGGTCACGCTGTATTTCTCAGCCTGGCGCACCAGCGCGCTGACATGCTGCTGCTCGGAGCGCACGATCTCGGTGAAGGGTGATTGTGCGCCCAGTTGGTCGATCACCGCCTGGTACAGGTTCAGCGCGCCGTACTCCTCGAGGATGGCCTGTTGCAGCCCTTCCGTTTCAGCGGCTGACAGCGAGGCCAGTCCGGTGGGGTCGCCGTTCATTCCGCCCCGGCCGCGCTGACCGACTCTTCCGGCCTGCTGTGCAGCGCTGCGGCCCATGCCCTGTCCCATTGGGTCTGCGTCCCAGCCGCGGCTTTGCCAATTGCCCGTTTCATCCTGGCCCGCGGCGTTTTTCGGCCCCCCGCCGTTGGCGGATACAATCCAGCGCGGCACGAGCAGCGCCAGTCCGACCCCGGCCAGGAGGGTGATTGCGCCAATGATGGCGAAGATGGTGAGCGTGTTGTTTTTCATGCGAGGTATCTCCTTTTATTACCTGTAGTTTGCCTTCCACAAGGGAGGTTGTGGTGATGTTAACCGGGATTTGTGAAGGAAATGCGAAGGTGATGTGAAGATCGTGTGAAGGTTGCGATGACCAGACCGGGCGAGGCTGGCATGCGTGTTCTACTGGCTGGTGCGGGGTTCCTTTCAGCGCATCGTGGATTTCAGATTTTGCGGACAACATCTTCTCTTTTTTGTGTAACTTGTTTCAATTCTCTGCATCTAATCAGGTAAAAGGAGAAAATAACATGAAAATCAATGAATCATCCACTGATCGCATTATCCGCGTCATCCTCGGCATCGTCTTGCTGGTTTTGGGTTGGGCCGGGATTGTCACCGGCGGGTTTGGCGTCTTTCTCAAATGGTTTGGTTTCATTCCGCTGCTGACCGGCATTGTTGGCTTTTGCCCGCTCTACGCGCTGCTCAATATGCGCACCAACAAGTAATCCATTTTCACTTTTTCTGAAAAACTTACCAATCGCATGACAAGGGGCGCCCCTTGTCATGCGATTTCTATCGCGGAGAGGCACATGAACAAAGCAGAATTTATGCACAAACTATCCCAATCCACCACGCCGGTGGTGGCATATTTCTGGGCGCCGTGGTGCGGACCCTGCCGGGCGATGGCGCCCGCCTTGAAACAAGTGACCGAAAAATATGCCGGGCAGGTGGAGTTAATTAAAATTAACGCCGATGAACATCCGGATTTGGTGCGCGAGCTGGGAGTGCTGGGCATCCCCACCCTGATCGGCTACCGGCACGGTCGCCTGGTGCTGCGGCGCACCGGCGCGCAGCCGCTTGAGTCGCTGGATATCTTCTTTGGCGCAGTGCTGACCGGGGACGGCGCCGTGACCCTGCCGATTTCACCGCTGAACCGCATCCTGCGCCTGGGCAGCTCGGCAGTGCTGGCGGCGGCGGGGCTGCTCAGCGGGCCTTCCTGGGTGCTGCTGGCGGTCAGCGGATTGCTGCTGTTCAGCGCGGTGTATGATCGCTGCCCGCTTTACCGCGCTTTGGCGCCGCGCGTTCAGGCCTGGTTCAGGCGTTCATGAACCCCGGTACACCTTGTACATTCCTTTTGCAAATCACCAATGAAATATTAACATTAATGTGTCAGAATAAATTTATGCAAGACGAGCAGTGTTGATCCGGTTTTACAGATAGAAATGGAGGTGTACCCATGAAATGGTCCTGGAGATTGGCGCGAATTGCCAATATAGATGTGAATGTCCATATCACTTTCCTGATGCTGGTCGGCTGGGTGGCGGTCAGCTTCTGGCTAAGCAGCCGCAACCTGGACGCGGTCATCGGCGGGGTGGGGTTCCTGTTGGCGCTGTTTGGCTCGGTGCTGCTGCATGAATTTGGGCACGCGCTCAGCGCGCGGCGTTACGGAATTAAAACCCGCGACATCACCCTGCTGCCGATTGGCGGCCTGGCGCGCCTCGAGCGCATGCCCGACAAGCCGCTTGAAGAATTGTGGGTTGCGCTGGCCGGGCCGGCGGTCAATCTGGTCATCGCCGGGGTGCTGTTTGCGGTCTTGCTGCTCACCAACAGCCTGCAGCCGTTGAACAGCCTGAGCCTCACGCAGGGCAACTTCCTTGAGCGCCTGATGAGCGCCAACCTGATCCTGCTGGCCTTCAACCTGATCCCGGCCTTCCCGATGGACGGCGGGCGGGTGGTGCGTGCGCTGCTGGCCACCCGGCTGGAATACACCCGCGCCACGCAGATTGCCGCTTCGCTGGGGCAGGGCATCGCCGTGATCCTGGCCTTCATCGGCTTGTTTGGCAACATCTTCCTGCTCTTCATCGCCTTCTTTGTGTGGATTGGCGCATCGCAGGAAGCCAGCATGGTGCAGATGAAATCCGCGCTCGGCGGCATCCCGGTCAACCGGGCGATGATGACCGAATTCAGC
Organism: uncultured Anaerolineaceae bacterium; assembly: GCA_964496705.1. Classification (GTDB taxonomy): domain Bacteria; phylum Chloroflexota; class Anaerolineae; order Anaerolineales; family Anaerolineaceae; genus CAZCBJ01. The sequence continues at coordinate 17,356 of CAZCBJ010000035.1, forward strand.
AGTGTGGAGCCGACCGACACGCTGGCTCGATCGGTGGATCTGCTGCTGGCAGGTTCGCAGCAAGACTTCCCGGTGGTGTCCAATGACAAAGTGGTGGGCTTGCTCTCGCGCCAGGCGCTGCTGCGCAGCCTTGCGCAACACGGCGAGAACATGCTGGTCTCGCATGTGATGCAAAAAGAGATCAGCACCATCGACTCGGCGCAGATGCTGGATGCGCTCTCGCTGCAGGCTCAGGCCGCTGGGCAGAATATTCTGCCGGTGGTGCACGACGGCCGCCTGGTGGGTCTGATCAGCATGGAAAACGTGGGCGAGTTTTTGATGGTGCAGCAGGCGCTGGCTGGCCGCCGGCTGCCGCGGCGTATCTGAGAAATGCGGGGCGGGCTGATTTTGCAGCCCGCCCCATTTTTTACAGTTTGATTGTTTCCGGTGAAAGGATGGTGCCGTCGGGCAGGGTGACGTTCTTGGCCACGGTTACAATTCCGTCGCGCACCACCCAATCGCCGCCGTCGTGATCGAAGCCGCGCGGGAAGGGCTTGATCACCACCCCCTTGCCGATGCGCGCGTTTTTATCGATGATCGCGCCCTGGATGGTGGTCTCGGGGCCAATGCCCACCGGCAGGCGGTTCTGGCTGCCGGGGTCATAGTAGTCGGCGCCCATCAACACGCTGTCGGTAATCTTCACCGCAGCGCCGATTTGGCTGCGCACGCCAATCACCGAGCGCTCGATGACCGCATCGTGGATGGTGCAGCCTTCGGTCAGCAGCACCTCGGTGAGCGAAGAATTCTGGATGATTGAGCCGGGCAGGAAGCGCGAGCGCGAGTAGATGGGGCGTTCCAGATCCCAGAAGTTGAAGGGCGGGGCGGGCAGGGTCAGCGCCAGGTTGGTGTCATAGAACGAGCGGACGGTGCCGATGTCCACCCAGTAACCGCCGAAGTTGTAGCCGAAGACGCCGTACTGGTTGATGCAATTGGGGATGATGTGGTTGCCGAAATCGTCCAAATCGGGAAATTTTTCCAGAATCTCGACCAGTTTGGCGGTATCAAACATGTAGATGCCCATCGAGCCCAGGAAGGGTTTCGCCGAACCCTCCTCGCTGACCATTTCGTCTTGCAGGGCGGGATCCTTTGGTTTTTCAGCGAAGCGTGTGATGCGGTGGTTGGCATCCGCCTTGAGGATTCCAAGTCGGGGAGCATCCTCGCGGGGTACCGGCTGAACAGCGACAGTGATGTCGGCCTTATTGTCCCAGTGGAATTGGGCCATGCGGGCGTAATCCATGCGGTAAAGATGGTCGCCGGAGAGGATCAGCACGTACTTGGCGCGCGTGGATTGGATCTCGAAGATCTGTTTGCGCACCGCGTCGGCGGTGCCCTGGTACCAGTCTGAGCCGGACATGGTCTGCTCGGCGGCCGCCCAGATTTGCACATAGCCGGTGTGGAAGGGGTCAAACTGATAGGTGTTGGTGATGTGGCGGTGCAGTGAGACCGAATTGAACTGGGTCAGCACGGCGATCTGAAAAATGTGTGAATTGATGCAATTGCTGATGGGGATGTCAATCAGCCGATATTTTCCGGCGATGGGCACAGCCGGTTTGGAGCGCAATTTGGTCAGCGGGTAGAGGCGCGCGCCCCGCCCACCGCCCATGATGACAGCCAGAATATCTTCTCGGGATGGCATAAGTTTTCTCCTTCCGGGCAAGAGAGGATCAATTGAGGATACTGCGTGGGAATCTCTACTTATTGATTGTAATGGATTATCGAAAAAAAGAAAGGATGAATTTTTACACAAATGAGGATGTAGGCTGATTTTTTTTTCGAAACCACTTGACTCCGGCCACAAAGGGGCTATAATAACATGTAATAACCAGTTATACATCCCCTTGCGCTACAATGGAAGTCATCCAAAAAGAATCTGCTGTTCCCCTGCACGCGCAGTTGGCTGAGTTGTTGCGAACCCAGATTCGACACAATCAGCTCCAGCCTGGCGACCAGCTCCCCTCAGAACGCGAGCTGTGCGAGCAATTCAGCATCAGCCGCATCACGGTGCGCAAAGCGCTCAGCACACTGACCCAGGAAGGCCTGGTTTATTCCACCGTCGGCAAGGGCAGTTATGTTTCGGTCGCCCGGCTGCGCGAAGAGCTGCAGCCGTTGAGCAGTTTTACCCAGGATATGCAGCGGCGCGGCATGCATCCAACCAGCAAGGTGCTGCAAGCCCAGGTGCTCCCGGCGGACGAAGATTGCGCTGCGCGCTTGCTGGTGCCAGCCGGCAGCGAGGTGGTGCGCTTGAGCCGCCTGCGCCTGGCAGACGGGCTGCCGATTGCCGTCCAGCTCTCCTACCTGCCGCACAATCTCTGCCCGGACTTGCTGCGCTATGACTTTGCCACCCGCTCGCTGTTCGAAGTGCTGCGCAATGATTATCGCCTGCAGCTCACCCGCGCCAGCACGGTCATCCGCGCTGCGCTGGCCTTACCGTCAGACGCGCGTCTGTTGAAATTGTCCCTTCCGGCGGCTGTGTTGATCAGCGAGCAGACCACGTCTCTGGAAAACGGCGCGATCATCGAATACGCCCAATCAATTTTCCATGGTGAACGCTACCAGCTTTACCTGCACGCTTAGGCGCGTGAAAGGAGGAGAAATCGCCCATCCAACGCCCATCGTTTTACAAGTTCAAACTATCTGCAAATCCCTTTTTCACCCACATCCAACAGAGAGGAAGAAACCATGACCGATCAGAAACAAACCAAAATGAGCCGCAGGGACTTTTTGCGGCTGGCCGGATTGGTTGGCGCGGGCGCCGTCTTGACCGCCTGCCAACCCAAGGCCACCCCGGCAGCGGAAAAGCCGGCTGAAGAGAAGCCCGCCGAGGAAAAACCGGCTGCCGAGGAAGTGACCATTTCCTGGTGGAACCAGTTCTCCACACCGCTGTGCCAGGATATGTTTCCCAAGATTGTGAACGATTTCCAGTCCAAGAATCCGGGCATCAAAGTGGAATTCGAGATCACCGGCGGCCCTCCCGGCGGCGGTGATTACGTGGAAGTGCTGATGGCGCGCATTGCGGCTGGTAATCCGCCGGATTCGATTACGCTCTGGTCGCCGCCCAGCGAATTTGGCGCGCGCGGCGCGTTAATGGCCATCGATAACCTGATGGCTTCGGCTGCCATGGCCAAGGCGGATGCCTTCTTCGAAGGCCCGATCAATTCCTGCATGTTCAAGGGCGCCACCTACGGCCTGCCGGCTTCGGCTGGCGCGGGCAGCATTTTCTACAACAAGGCCATGTTGGAAGAAGCCGGTTTCTCCTCCGCCCGGGCAGATTTCCCCACCACCTGGGACGGCATCTGGGATATGGCGATGAAGTTCAACAAGAAAGACGCCTCCGGTGCGGTCACCCAGGCCGGCTTTGTCCCCTGGACTCAGCCCTGGCTGCGCCCGGTGTGGAGCGTGCTGGCTGGCGGTCAGTTCTTCTCCGGCAAGGATTTGAAATACTTCATCAACTCCGAAGAGAACATCGCGCTGTATGAGTGGTACGTCAAATGGCTGGATGAGCACTTCGGCGGCGATATCGAAGCCTTCAACCTGGCGGCGGCCTGGGGCGATGTCTATCCGGATACTGCCTTCAACCTGGGCCAGGCGGCCATCGATATGTCCGGCGCCTGGGCGCCCACCGACGCGGCCATCCCCTTTGAGTTCGATGTTGCCAAATTCCCCGTCGGACCCAAAGGCACCAAATCCGTCACCGGCTTCTGGCCCAACTGGTTCTCAATGCCCAAGGGTGTTAAGAATGTCAATCAGGGCTTCCTGTTCACCGAGTACATGTGCACCGAGGGTTGGGTGCGCTGGTACGTCGAAGGCACGATGGACACCCCCGCCTGGAAAGCGGCTCCGCCTGACATTTACACCAAGGCAGTTGAGGATAAATTCGGCACCGAGCGCGCCAAGGATTTCCACTCCTTCTACTTTGAATACCTCAATGACACCGCGGAAATGTGGACCTCGCCCATCGAGGGCTTCGCATCCGACACTGTTGGTCAGGCGCAGGATGAAATCCTGCACAAGACCAAGAGCGTGGCCCAGGCGTTGACTGAAGCGCAGGACCTGGTGACCGCCAAGCTGGCCGAAATGCTGGCCGGCGCCTGATCCGCTTTTGCGACCCATCTTTTCAATTGTTGGTGCAGGGGCGGCGCGTTTGCCGCCCCTGCCATAACCTTTGCAAACCCGCGAGCCAGCCGCCTCAGGCGGGGTGGTGGCTCGAGACAGGAAGGCAGCATGTCGGAATCAAATCCGCCCATGAATGTGCGCAAACCCTTCTGGCCGCAGATTCACATCAAGCGGCGCACCCAGGAAAGCCTGGTGGGATACCTGTTCGTATCTCCCTGGATCATCTCGTTGTTGGTCTTCATCGCCTACCCGATGATCGCTTCGTTTTACTTTTCCCTGACCGATTACAACGTGCTCAACCCGCCCACCTGGGTGGGGTTGGAAAACTTCAACATCATGTTCAACAAAGATCCGTTGTACTGGAAATCGGTGACCAACACGCTGTATTATGTGGCCTTCAGCGTGCCGCTGGGGTTGATGGTGGGGTTGGTGCTGGCTATGCTGCTCAACCAGAAAATTGGCGGGATCGGCATCTACCGCACCATCTATTACCTGCCCGGGCTGGTGCCGGCGGTGGCTGCCACGCTGCTCTGGATGGTACTGCTGGATCCGCAGCGCGGGTTGGTCAATGAATTTCTCGGGTTATTCGGCATTGCCAAGCTCGGCTGGCTGCGCAGCGCGGTGTGGTCCAAGCCAGCGCTGATTCTCATGTCCTTGTGGGGCGGGTCGGGCAGTTCGATGATCATCTTCCTGGCCGCGCTCAAGGAAATTCCGCAGAGCTTGCACGAAGCGGCGATGATTGACGGCGCCTCTTCACCTCAGCGCTTCTGGAATGTGACCATTCCAATGATCTCACCCACCATCCTGTTCAACCTGATCATGGGCATCATCGGCTCGTTCCAGGTGTTCGCCAGCGCGTTTGTGGCCGGAGGCAGCGGGGCGGGCGCGCTGAATTCGATGCTGATGTATATGCTGCACCTCTACCGTTACGCGTTCCGTTATTTCAACATGGGCTACGCTTCAGCCATGGCCCTGGTGATGTTCCTGGTGCTTGTAGCGGTCACCATGCTGGTGATTCGTTCATCTTCGCAGTGGGTCTATTATGAGACCCTGGTGCGTTAGGAGGCAGATACCATGACAACCACGACCATCGGCAACCTGACCACCGAGCAACTGCGCCAGCGCAAGTGGTGGCGCAATTTCTTGCGCCTTTCCATCTCGCATACCATCCTGGTGATCACCTCGATGTTGTTCCTGATCCCCTTCCTGTGGCTGGTGATCACCTCGCTCAAGCCGATTGACCAGGTGTTCACCGACCCGCCCATCTGGATCCCCAATCCGATTATTTGGCGCAATTATGTGGATGCGCTGACCATGCCGGCCTTCCCCTTTCTGCGCCTGTTGAAGAATACCTTGTTTTACGTCATCTCCACCACCATCGGCACGGTGGCTTCATCGGTGATTGTGGCCTACGCCTTCGCGCGCTTGCGCTTTAAGGGGCGCGATGTGTTGTTCGTGATCACTTTGGCGACGATGATGCTGCCCGGCGTGGTCACCCTCATCCCCACCTACGTGCTTTTCCGCAAGCTGGACTGGGTGGGCAGCTACGCGCCGCTGGTCATCCCGGCTTTCTTTGGCTCGGCTTTCAACATCTTTCTGCTGCGCCAATTCATGAGCACCATCCCCTATGACCTGACCGACGCGGCTTATGTGGACGGCGCCAATGATTTCACCATTCTATGGCAGATTGTGGTGCCGCTGATCAAACCGGCGCTGCTGGTCATCGCCGTGTTTAACATCATGTGGGTCTGGAATGACTTCTTCGGCCCGCTGATCTACCTGGACGAAAACACCGAGTATCCGCTGATGATGGGCCTCTATGCGTTCCGCACGCGCAACACCATCCAGTGGAATCTGCTGATGGCTTGCACGATGGCCACCTGTTTCCCGCTGATCGCCCTGTTTTTCGTGGCGCAGCGCTACTTTATCGAGGGCATCACCCTGACCGGTTTGAAGGGTGTTTGAACCATAAATCTTTTCGAAAGGAATTTTCGCTTTATGAAACCTCTGAAAATTGTTTTGGTCGGTGCCGGTTCGCATTCCTTTGGGTTGATGACGCTCAAAGACTTGATGGACACGCCCCAATTGCACGGCAGCGAGGTTGTACTGGTGGATATCGCCGCCGACAAGCTGGAACGCATGCAGGTGGTGGCCAGCCGGCTGAATGAGATGTGGAAGGCCAACTTCAAAATCTGGGGCACCACCGACCGCTGCGAGGCGCTGCCCGGCGCGGATGTGGTGGTGACGGCGGTGGAGCGCAAACATTACGAACTGTGGCAGCAAGATATCGCCATCCCCGAGAAACACGGCTGCCGCCGCCTGTACGGTGAGAACGGCGGACCGGGCGGCTTCTTTCATACCATGCGCCAGGTGCCGCTGCTGCTGGAGATTGTGCGTGACATGGAACGACTGTGCCCGGATGCCTGGCTGCTCAACATGTCCAACCCGGAATCGCGCCTGTGCCTGGCGGTCAGCCGCTTCACCAAAATCAAGAACGTGGGCGTCTGCCTGGGCGCTTACATCACTCAAAACACCATGGCGCGCGTGCTGGGCCGCCAGCAGAAGGACGTGGACATCAAGGTGGCAGGCATCAACCACTGCCACTGGGTGATGGACCTGCGCGATGCGCACACTGGCGAGGACCTCTACCCGGAATTCAAGCGCCGCATGCAGAGCGCGGATCCCAACTGGGAACCGCTCTCGCAGGAATGTTTGCGCCGCTTTGGTTATTTCCCCGGACCCGCCGACACCCACGTGGGCGAATACCTGGGCTGGGGGCACAAGTACCTCAAGCCCGAGCAGACCGCCTGGATCTTTCGCGGGGTGGAAAGCGAGGCGCACCGCGAGGGGCAAATGGACGCGCTGGCGCGCGGTCGCGGACCGATCAATGATGAGGAGATGAAGATTCTCAAGAGCTTGCTCATCGAAGGCGGCATGCGCTGGCAGACGGTGGATATCCTCCTTTCGCTGTTCGACAACGGCAACCGCTACATCCTCTCGCTTAACCTGCCCAATGACGGTTTCATCTCCAACCTCAAGCAGGGCGGCGTGGTCGAAATCCCCGCCATCGTCGGCGCCAATCGCATCTACGGGCTGCAAATGGGCGCCATGCCGACCGCCATCGCCGGGGTGCTTGAACACCAGTTGTACATCATGGACCTGGTGGTCGAGGCGGCGGTCAACGGCAACCGCCAGGCGGCGCTGGAAGCGCTGATCATCGATCCCAACGTGCCCAGCCCGGACGTGGCCGAGAAGGTGCTGGAGGAGATGCTGGTGCTGCAGAAGGATTACCTGCCGCAGTTTGCCTGAGTTGGTTCAACGGGGGTAGGAGCTCGCCTGTTTTACGGGCTGTTCCTGCCCCTGATCCCTGGAGGTGGTGTGATCGATTTCAGCCGGCACAATGCAGAAGTGCAGCAGGTCTGGCAGCGTTATCAGGCTGGAAAACCCGTGCGCGTGCCGATGGTGCTCACCTCGGTGCAGCGCATCTGGGTGCTGGATCCGTCGCTGAACACGCAGGGCATCACCTGGCGGCAATACCTGAATGACCCGCAGATCATGCTGGATGTGACCTTGCGCCACCGCCACTACGTGGCCCACCACATCCCGCAGGATATGGAGATGGGCATCCCGGCTGAAGCCTGGCATGTGGGGCTGGAGTTCGGCAATGTCTATGAGGAGAGTTGGCTGGGCTGCGAGATCATTTATCCCGAAGGTCAGATTGCCGCCACCCGCCCGCGTTATGCGGGGCAGGCGAAAGAAGAGATATTTGAACGCGGCATGCCCGCCCCTTTTGACGGATTTATGGGTCAGG
>CAZCBJ010000036.1:0-24998 GCA_964496705.1 uncultured Anaerolineaceae bacterium
AGTCTGGAATTAGAAAATGGAAAAACAATAAAGCTCTCGCCAAAATTAAATGCTGGTAGCGTGGCGATTATGTATTACTATTCCAAACTATATTCGGAAACCCGTTGGAATAATTATTTATACACAACGGATGGTCTGCCGGTTTTACACGAAAGGATGTTTGGCAATCCTTGGCTACGCGCACTATCCGTCGAGCCTTTGTTCCCCCAAAGCCTCACCCAGCCCAAATTTGAGCTGCCCTTCAGGCCGGGGCGCACCTGGAGCCTGACCGGAGGCCCTCACTCTGCCTGGGGACCGAACGGTGCGTTGGCTGCTTTGGACTTTGCGCCGTCCACATCTGAGCAAGGCTGCTCTTTGGCTACCGACTGGGTCACTTCCGTTGCTCCAGGTCTGGTGGTGCGAAGCGGGAGTGCGATCGTCGTGGTCGATCTGGACGGAGACGGCCAGGAGTCAACCGGTTGGGCAATTTTATACATGCATATTGCCACTCGAGACCGTATCCCTAAAGGCTCCTGGGTCAATACCGATGATTTCATCGGTTATCCTTCCTGCGAAGGCGGCACCGCCACCGGCACTCATGTTCACATCGCGCGCAAATACAATGGAGAATGGATGCTCGCTGATGGTCCCATCCCCTTCACCCTGGATGGATGGATTGCGCATGCAGGCGAACAACCATATTTGGGCAGCCTAACCAATGGAGAAAAAACCGCCATCGCTTGCACTTGCGGTGATCAGAACTCTCTGGTTAGCAGATCAAAGAGCAAGCCGTAACAGAAATCCCATGAAAGTCGCTGCTTTTACGATCTTCAGAGAGGCTCTCATGCCTTTCATGATCCTGGCGCTTTGTTTTAGCGCCTGTATGCCGCTTCCTCCGGAAACCCCACAGCCCAACATTTCTAGCGAGAACATTCCAACGCCCCTGCCTGAGCTTACCCCTCTTCCAACCCGTCCTGCATACCAGCCAGGTGAATGGGTGGATTATCTGGCCCAAACTGGCGACACGTTGCCTGCGTTGGCTGCCAGATTCAACACCACTGAACGCGAAATCCGCACCGCGAACCCTGCCATCCCGCCGGATGTTACTACCCTTCCTCACGGTATGCCAATGAAAATCCCGATTTACTATCTGCCATTGTGGGGAACACCCTATCAGATCATACCGGATTGGCTTTTCGTCAACGGGCCAACTCAAACAGATTTCAACACAGTCGATTTTGTTAATTCACAACCTGGTTGGCTGAAGGATTTTACCGATGTAGCTGGCGGATATGAACATGTCGGCGGTGAATTGGTGGATATTGTCGCCGAGAATTTTAGCATTAGCCCACGTTTGTTACTGGCTATCATCGAATATCAAATAGGTGGGCTGAGTAATCCCAGAAGACCTGAGTCAATCAATGAATATGCGCTGGGTAATCAGCAAAGAACCCATTTGGGTTTCTATCAACAATTGGTCTGGGCGGCCAACACCCTCAATAACGGATATTACGGGTGGCGAAAAGGTAAACTTCTTTCCTTCGATCTGCTGGACGGCAGCCTGGAACGCCCAGATCCATGGCAAAATGCGGCAACGGTATCCTTGCAGTATTATTTTTCGCGCGTTCTGCCTAAAAAAGCCTATCAGAGGGCGATTTATGCCAACGGGTTGGCATTGACCTATCAGCAATTATTTGGCGACCCATGGCAGAATCCCCAACCGCATATTCCGGTTAGCCTGCAACAGCCCGAATTCAGACTTCCATTTGAAACCGGGAAGTTTTGGGCCTTCACCGGCGGTCCACATACTGGTTGGGGCGAAGGTGAGCCTCTTGCAGCCCTGGATTTTGCGCCTCCTGCGGTGGTGGGAGGATGTTCGCCAACCTCTGAATGGGCTACAGCGGTAGCTGACGGTGTGGTAGTGCGCAGCAGCCCAGCCGTGGCTGTTTTGGATTTGGATATGGATAACAATGAACGCACCGGTTGGGTGGTTTTTTATATGCACCTTGCCACCCCAGGGCGTGCGCCTGTCGGGACAGTGCTTAAAGCTGGAGCCCCGATTGGCTTGCCTTCCTGTGAAGGCGGGCGCTCCACCGGGACGCATGTGCACATCGCTCGTAAATACAATGGCGAATGGATTGCCGCGGATTGGGCCGTGCTGCCATTCAACCTTGAGGGATGGATCGCCAGAGGTGGCGCTTCACCCTATCAAGGCAATTTGATTCGTTTTAGCCAGGTTGTCCGCGCCTGCGTTTGCTCAGATAAAGCCAGTCAGTTGGAGTCCAGACCGCCCCTGCCCTGAAGAACCTCAAGCCTCTATGATCGTGATCTTATGCTCAATCGGCGCGGCTTTCTCCAGCATCGCCGAGGCTGAGCAATAACGATGGGCTGACAAATCAACCGCCCTCTCAACAGACGCCTGGTCAATCCCATGCCCGGTCACCACATATTCAAGGCTGATCTGGGTGAACACCCGCGGATGATCATCGGCCCGTTCAGCATGAACCCTGACCTCAAAAGCAGTCACTTCCAGCCGTTTTTTCTTCAAGATAGATATAACATCCATTGCAGTACAGCCTGCCAGTCCCAACGCAATTAATTCCAGTGGTCTTAGGCCCTGACTGTCGCCGCCAAATTCTGGAGAGGTATCCAATGGGATATGGAACCCAGTGTCAGCAACCCCATCAAAACCCATCCTACCCTTCCAGATTACTTTTCCATCCATTTTCCCTCCAAACTTTTTTATGTTCCTAATGCTTTTTGTATTTCTTGAACCAGATGGTCTTCTGGTGAAGCGCCAACCATAACTCCTGCCCCGTGGTTGATGGTTGTTTGTGGCACCCCGCTGACGCCATGTTTTTGGGCCAACTCGGGGAACTCAGTCGCTTCGACCATTTCAGCCTGCACCATTTCACTTGCCAAGGCCATCCTGTGGGCGAGAATAACTGCCTGAGGGCAATAAGGACAACTTGGTGTAACGAAAACCATGAGATGCACCGGCTTGCTGAGTTTCTCCAGGTATTGAAGTGTTCCGGTGGATAAACCCGATTCACCAGAAGAAACCAGTAAGATATCATTCACCAGGGATGCAAACTCATGCCCTGCCGGAATTCCATAATATCGAATGCCGTAATCCACCACCTTTTCGTTTTGTTTTCCAGCGATAACAAAACCGGGAGCCTTATCCACGTGGTACTCATTTGCTCGATCGAAATCATTGTTCAAATCAAATTTTGTGATATGAATTTTTTCCGATAGTGCCGCCACCTCATCCAATAATTGGCCTGTCTCAGCACAATATTCGCAATGATCGCTCTTGCTCGTAAACAGAATAATTTCAACATCTTCTTTCAATTCCGAGAAAAACTCACGAACCTGTTTTTGCATCCCGGCATCCAAAAATTTTTCCATTTTATCCATCTCCTATCCTTTTTTCACACCTGACCAGGTATCTGTGATTTATCAGGTAAATCCTCCGCTGGACCTCGCACCGCATTCGGAGCAAAACAAGTCAAGGTATCCATCGTAATCCAGTATGCCCAGCAGACACAATGGACAGGTGGAGCCTCGCCGCCACGAAAATTCCACCAATTCGTGATCGATTTTTCGAGTTGGTTGCTCTTCCTCTACATCGTTATTTGCGTAATAGGTTTCCTTATATTCGGAGGAGGTTACCATCTCTTATTGGATGCCAGATATTTCAAAAAGTTGCACGTTCTTGCTGAACGCCAGGAAACCATAAGCAAACGATTCCACCCCAAATCGCACCGGAAAGTTCATTTGCAATAATCTTCAAGATGCAACCTCAAGAAAAGTCTTTCGCGCACTGAAGAAGGAAGCGAAGCCTCAACTGGATCATCATGATAGAGTTCGACGGTCTTTTTGGTTGTGTTAAACACAATCCGGCAATCTGGACATTCCGCTAGATGTCGATCTAATTCTTTGCATATTTCAGCTGGCAGTTCGCCATCAATCAAATCGGAGATGCTCTGTAAGAACTTATGGCAATCATGCTTGTGTGACATCAGACCTCCCGGGTATGCGTTCTCGAAAATAGTCGGATAGTTGTTGACGCAGAAATAAGCGGGCTCTCAACAAGCGCGTTTTTACGTTAACCTCGGTCAACCCCAAAGCCTCGGCTGTTTCGCGCACCGATAAACCCTGGATATCTCGTAGAAGAAAAACCATTTTTAGGTTTAGTGGTAGAGTGCCAATAGCCTGATCCAGAAAATTTCTCGTCTCAGCGGTTAAGAATTCATTTTCGGGCAAACAACACCAATCCACAATTTGCATGCCATCACGTTGTTCGTCACCATCTTCCACTTCCTCCTCAACCGGAACCATGACTACTTTCCGTTTTCGAAGCAACATCAGAGCTTCATTGGAAGCGATACGGTATAACCAAGTAGCAATGCTCGAACGACCCTCAAAAGTTTTTATGGATTGGATAGCCTTGATGAATGTCTCTTGGAGAACATCTTCTGCATCCTGTTCATCACCCACAATGCGCAATGCAAGCCGATATATTTTTGGAGAGTACAAATCAACCATTCGGGCAAGTTCCGTAGGATCTTCCGCTTGGAGTGCGGGCAAGGAAAGCGAGGAAATATTCGAGTCTGACATTTATTTAGATGAGTTGGAAAGCAAATAGTTTCAATTAAGACAATGGCCAGGTGGGCAAAACATCAAAATCCATCGGATCCTTCCGACCTAGCACAAAATGATAATATCCGGCAGCGGCTATCATAGCGGCATTATCCGTGCATAAATGCAAAGAAGGGATGTGAACCACCAAATCCGATTGAGACAGGAAAATTTCACGCAATGCACGGTTGGCTGATACACCGCCAGCAATTAATATTTCTTTAGCGCCAAAACTCTTCGCCGCGGCCATGGTCTTATTAAACAAGGTATCCACCACCGCAGCCTGGAAACTGGCAGCCAGGTCACTTACAGGAAGTGGAGTACCTTCTTCTTCAAATTTTCGCACCAGACGTAAAACAGCCGTTTTTAACCCACTAAATGAGAAATCCCAGGTTCCCTCCAATCGTACCCGTGGAAAAGTGAACGCCTTTGGATCGCCCACATCAGCGGCTTTTTGGATTGAGGGACCGCCAGGATAAGGTAAACCCAGCAATCGGGCGACTTTATCAAAGGCTTCTCCGCTGGCATCATCCAGGGTCCCGCCAAGCCGTTGATAATTCAGGTGCCCTCGTATCAGATTCAACTCGGTGTGTCCTCCCGAAACAAGCAGGGCCATCAGTGGAAACTGCGGTGGTTGAGGTGGGTAATTCATGTCTGCTGGATAAACCCACGCGGAGTAGATATGACCCTCCAGGTGGTTGACACCCATGATCGGCATGCCCCGCGCCAGAGCAATGCCTTTGGCGGCGTTGACTCCCACCACCAGCGAACCCGCAAGCCCTGGTCCCCGTGTCACCGCAATCGCATCTACATCGCCCAGGCTGAGGTGCGCCTGTTGCAGAGCTTGCTCGATGACAGCGTAAATGGTGCGAATGTGTTGCCGCGAGGCAACCTCGGGAAACACGCCTCCGTATCGGCTGTGCATTTCCGCTTGCGATGCGACCACATTGGATAACAGCACCCGTCCGTTTTCTATCACCGCTGCAGCGGTTTCATCACATGAGCTTTCGATGCCCAAAACCCGGGCTGGCGGAAAAACTTGTTGCGCTTCCATCCCGATCACCTTGCCGGCTCGCCCTTGATTGGAATCACCAGATCGAGTGGGAACTCAGCCAACTTCTCGAACTGTCCGGTTGTGGTTATGCAGTAAGTGTCTTCCAGTCGAACCCCCAGATTTTTTTCCGGATAATATAAACCCGGCTCAATGGTGAACACGCTGCCAACCGCCAGGCGATCGCCATCCGAAGCAGACAAGCCACTGAATGGTCGCTCATGGATATGTAACCCCACCCCATGGCCCAGACTGTGCACATATCCCACTTCAGTCGTCGGTTCGGTCAACACATTGGAATGGCCCATCGCCTCAAATAGCTCACATGTTCTTTGCTGATAATGTTTGAAAGGCATATCCACTTTCAATTCTTCAACGATCGTCCGATAAACCTGCAAGACATCTTGATATAATTCCTGGGCTTGTTCAGTTGCATACCCCAAACACCAGGTACGGGTCATGTCGTAAAAATAGCCCCCCCCCGCTTCGCATGGGTAAATATCGAAGACGATCGTTTCGCCCAACTGTAAAACATCATCCGGTTTACCGCTGCTGTGTGGAACGCCGGCATCATGACCAATTGCAAAAATAGTTCCTTCTGGATTTTCCGCGCCCGCCTCCGCCAACCACAGGTTAATTCTGCTTTTCACATCTGCAATGGTCAACCATTCTCCTTGCGGATTGAGCAATTTACCCGCCCTCACCGGCCGGGTTGAAAGGTAATCAGCCGTGTTTTCCACCACCCTGGCGGTGATTTTACCCATCTGTTTGATTCGCTCGATCTCATCCGCATCTTTGGTAGCCATAGCAGTTAATAAAACATCCTCATCCTGAATCCCGATAAACTGGATATCGGGGAGCAAACCTTGCAATAACGAAAAAATTGCATATCCGGACCCCAGTTCGATGAGACCATACAATAAGACTCGCCCTGAGGTGACACCTGCATCCTGAAACATCTTTTGATAGCGCAGTGCCATTGCAAGCTTTCGGTCTCCGTTCGCTTCTTTGAGCAACTCAGTGTAGGAATAATTCGAATAACTGCGAATTTCCAGATTACTTCTGGCTGCTTCATCGCGTTCCATTGGGTAATGAAACAGGAAACCCTTATGCCCGATTTTGCAGATCAGGTCAGCACTGGTCATGTGCCCACCGCCAGTCAGATATACCATCGCCGGATTATGCATCCCGGCGCCTGTAACCAGAATCGCTGCTGCTTCACACGCTTTCATCAGTCTGTCAAGGTCGCTCTTCATCACTACCTCTGGTTAAAATAAAAAGTACTTTGCCGAAAGAGTATTCTGTAAACCGACCAGCAAAGCACCTTCTTGTTCAGGAAGCACAGTCCTGGGATCCAATACCACACAATCATCCTGAATGCGGGCAATAATGGGAGGGTGCACCGCCCGCAATCTTTCAAGCAATTTATTCGCATGCTGCGTTTCGATTGCGTACAGATAAGTGGGCAGAGTTTCTCCGGGCATGCTGCCGCCTCCTACGGTCGAGAAGCCCGAGATTATTTTCCCCTTTCCGGTCACCTCCATCCAACGTTTTACACGCGCCTGCAACTGTCCAGGTGTGACGCAGATCATCCGCCAGACAGGTATCTCGCGATCATGCTCATCTTTCAAGTAATGGGTCAACGTGCTGCTCAGGGCAGCCAGGCAAAGTTTATCCGCACGGATCGCCCTCGCCAGAGGATGTTTTTTAACTTTTTGGAGCAAATCACGTCTGCCAACGATAATGCCGGCCTGGGGACCTCCCAGAAGCTTATCTCCAGAAAAACACACCAAATCTACACCCGCCTCGATTGAATCCTGGACGGTAGGTTCGTGTGCCAGACCATACGCGCCGGTATCGATCAATGCTCCAGATCCCAGATCATCTACCACAGTCACCCCAAAACGATGCGCAAGCTCAACCACTTCCTGCAGCGGAGGTTCCTCGGTAAAACCGATGATCTTAAAATTTGAATGATGTGCATGCAGCACCATGGATATTTTGTCTTGCTGTAACGCTTGCTCATAATCTTTGAGATTGACCCGGTTGGTGGTGCCGATTTCAACCAGGTTGGCGCTGGATTGACGCATGACCTCTGGAATCCGAAAGCCGCCCCCAATCTCGACTAGCTGGGTGCGAGAGATTAACACTTTTTGGCGCCGGCTCAGCGCGGCGAGCACCAGCAGCACGGCTGCTGCGTTGTTATTAACTACCGTGGCAGCCTCTGCATGGGTCAACCTGATCAGCAACGCTTCCGCATGCACACTGCGTGAACCGCGTGCGCCTTTCGCCATGTCATATTCAAGGCTGGAGTACCCTGATGCGCAACTGACGACTGCTTGCAGGGCATGAGTGCTGAGAGGAGCGCGACCGAGGTTCGTGTGCAATATCACGCCGGTGGCGTTAATGACCGGTATCAGCGTGGGTGCCAACCATTGTTCGAGTTTTTCCCGAACCTGATCAAGAATACCATCCCGATGTGGGATGGTATGACCTTGCTGCGCTTTTTCCCGGATATCATTCAACACTGCGCGAACCGCATCAAGTGAAATGGGCCGGCCATATCGGGATACCAACGCCGCCATCTGCCTAGTCTGCAGCAATTGGTCAATAGAAGGCAGGCCACGCAGATCAATCATGATCAGCGTCCCTAGGCTGAAACTGAGATCTCTCTCGCATACGAAGTAGAATTTCTATCACCATAATGCCTATCGCCAGGAAAACTGCCCGCGGAGTGTCCAAGACCCGCCCCAATTGCAACCAGGCAAGTACACTGACAAAAATTCCAGCCCAGATGGATTGGCGAACAATCACCCCAGGAGACGAGGGAGGGTTGGATGAAAATCGGGTATGCAAAAAAGATACGATAGGCATCACCAGACCGCTGATCACCAGAACCAAAAAGAAGAAAAATAACCAGCGCGGTCCCAGGGTTGGCAGCAGCATACATATTACATAAAATAATCCGGCCAGGCCAATGGCTGCCAGGATCAATCCGAGAAAAAGATAGGGGATGATCAGATTGAGTGGATGCTCTCTCATGTCTTAAGTGATTATATCGTATTAAAACATTTGCATTTTAGCCCTCTCATGGAAAATATGCTATAATGCCATTATACATATTTAAACGCCATGACCAGGACGAGTAAATAGGTAAGCCGCACCAGAGAGAGGAAACCGCAGGCTGAAAGTTTCCCCGCCGCAGAACCTGTCGAAAACCACCTGCGAGTGTAACCCTGAAACAAAGCAGTAAGGGAAACGGGCGGTCCCGTTATAGGCCAATCAAGATAACCAAGACGTATGTCAGGGTTAATCTGGGTGGAACCGCGTGAGTGAATTCTCCCGCCCCAGTTGGGCGGGATTTTTTTTGATTGGAGGAAAAAATGGCAGAAAAAGAGATGCAAAACTATCACGAATCGTTGTTATATCGCATTCGCCATTCCTGTGCCCATGTGATGGCACAGGCGGTACTGGAGAAATTTCCTGGTGCGCAAATTGCCATCGGCCCCGCAATTGATGACGGCTTCTATTACGATTTTGATCTGCCTAGAAGCTTAACCCCTGATGATTTGCTGGAAGTTGAACAACGTATGCGTGAGATCATTCGTGGAGATTTTCCTTTTTTACGCCAGGAAGTCTCTGCAACTGAGGCGCGTAAAATTTTCCGCGACCAGGTTTTCAAGCAGGAGTTGATTGACGGTCTGGAGAGTGGCGGCACCGATGAAGATGGTAACCCTATCGAAGGGGAAGTCATCATTTCCACCTTTTCCCACGATCGCTTTGTGGATCTATGCCGTGGACCGCACGTGGAACACACCGGTCAGATCAACCCGGATGCGGTCAAGCTGATGTCAGTAGCCGGGGCCTATTGGCGCGGTGACGAGAAAAAACCCATGCTGCAGCGTATTTATGGCACAGCTTTCAATAACCCTCAGGATCTCGAAGAATACCTGTGGAAGTTGGAAGAAGCCAAAAAACGCGACCACCGCAAGCTGGGAAAAGAACTTGGGCTGTTCTACTTCGCCGAAGATGTCGGACCCGGTTTACCCTTGTTTACACCCAAAGGCGAGATGCTTCGTTATCTGATGGAATCCTACGTCCGCGAAGTGCAAACCCGCTATGGATATGAGCATGTCTGGACCGGCCATTTGGTTAAAGAAGACTTGTACCGACGATCAGGGCATTACGAAAATTATAAAGATTCCATGTTCCCACCCATGGTGGATGAGAACGTGAGTTTCCGCTTAAAGCCGATGAATTGCCCCAGCCACATGACTCTCTTTCGCGAGATGGGTTTACATTCTTACCGAGAGCTGCCCATGCGTTTTGCTGAATTTGCCACCCTGTATCGCTATGAAAAGACCGGTGAGTTGAACGGCCTCACTCGCGTGCGCTCGCTGACTCAGGATGATTGTCACATCTTTTGTACCGAAGAGCAGATTGGCGCAGAGTTCAGCCTGTGTCTGAACTTGATCCGTGAGATTCTAAGCCGCTATCACTTCACCGATTATCGTGTCCGTCTCAGCTTGCGCGGCAAGACCGGCAAATTCGTCCAGGATGATGAGAAGTGGAACAAAGCAGAAGATGCCTTGCGCGCTGCCATGAACGGCTGTGGAGTGGATTACTTTGAAGCTAAAGGCGAGGCCGCCTTCTACGGCCCTAAGGCAGATTTCATCGCACGCGACGTTCTCGGTAGAGATTGGCAGCTCTCAACCATCCAGGTGGATTTCATACAACCCGCTCGGCTCGGCCTGACTTATATTGGCGATGACGGAAACGAGCATACGCCGGTTGTGCTGCACAGAGCGGTGACCGGCTCCACCGAGCGCTTCCTCGGCGTACTGATCGAACATTATGCTGGAGCTTTTCCCATCTGGCTGGCTCCCGTTCAGGCTGTCTGCATTCCCATCGCCGACCGACACCTGAGCTACGCCCACGAGATCGCCGAAAAACTCAAAACCACCGGCTTAAGGGTCTATGTCGATGATCGCGCAGAACGGATGAACGCCAAGATCCGCGACGCGCAAAACCAGAAGATTCCCTACATGTTGGTGATGGGTGACAAAGAAATCGAAAATGGACAGGTGGCATTGCGCTGCCGCTCTGGTGAAAATCCAGGTCCAATGAGTCTGGATGCATTTCTGTCCAAAGCAAGCGATGAAATTAATCAGAGTATATAACCCTAGCCACGCGGATTAGGGAACCTTAATCCCGCGTGGTTTTCATACCAAATCAGGTTAAATTGGGCTAAATTGTTGACTTTTTTAGCCTGATTATGGTATATTTTTTCCGTACAAACCAGACAAGATAAAAATAAAAAATCAGAGGAGAAGACTATCAGTACCACTAATTTTCGTGTAAATGAGACCATCCGGGTGCCTGAAGTTCGCTTGATTGGCCCCCAGGGAGAGAACATTGGGGTCGTTTCGATAGACCAAGCGTTGCGAATAGCCCGGCAAGCTGAATTGGATTTAGTAGAAGTTGCCCCTGGCGCTACTCCGCCGGTATGCAGGGTGATGGATTTTGGAAAATTCCTGTTCGAGCGCGAGAAAAAAGAGCGTGAAGCCAGAAAATCTCAGACCAAAATAGAAATCAAGGAAATTCGCCTTCGCCCCAAGACCAACGAGCACCATCGCGGTTTTAAGACGCGCGATGCCCGCCGCTGGCTTCAAGAAGGCATGAAAGTCCGCGTGACCATTCGTTTCCGCGGACGCGAGATAACTTACCCGGAAATCGCGCTCGAAGATCTTCGCGAAGTGGCCGAAGAGCTGTCCGATATAGCCATGATCGAACAAGCTCCTGCGATGGAAGGTCGAGTGATGACCATGTTGCTTTCCCCGGCCAAATATATGAAAAAGAAAGCCGAATCTGGCAAAGCGGAAGAGAGCGAAAAGCCCGCCGCTTCGCCGCCAACAGCCACCACCCCGGCTCTATAGTTAATAATTTCTCATAGAAGTCATTTACCATTCATTTCTCCTCGCCGAGAATTTATGGTATACTTCTGCGGCTGTTTCACCAGCTCAAATTTACGAGAGGAGTTCGCTGTGCCACGCAAATTGAAGGCTAAAGTCAAACTGAAGACCCATAAGGCAACCTCGAAGCGGTTCCGCCTGACCGGGTCGGGGGTGCTGGTGCGAACCAAAGGTGGCAAGAGCCATCTTCGCCGACGCAGTTCGGCCCGCACAAAAGCCCTCTTCGCTGAGATGCTGCCCGTACAGGGAAAAGGCATCATCAAGACTGTCAATCGTCTGGCTCCCTTCTTGAACGAGAAGGAATAAATCCAGACAAGTTGTATTCATTTTTAGTACGGCCGTTGGGTGTGTATAACGGGTCGATGAGATCGACGCCCAGGGGTTCGTAAAGGAGAAATTATGGCTCGTGTAAAAGGTGGTCCAAAAGGTTATTTGCGTCACAAGAAGGTCTTAAAAACCACCCAGGGATATTATGGCACCCGCCACCGCCTCTTCCGGCGCGCCAACCAGGCGATGCTGAAAAGCATGTGGTATTCAACCCGCGATCGCAAGGTTCGCAAACGCGACCTGCGCAAGTTATGGATCATGCGCATCAATGCCGCTGCCCGTTTGAACGGTCTAACCTACTCAAAGCTGGTTTACGGCATGAAAAAGGTTGGCATCAACCTCAACCGCAAGGTTTTGGCCGGCTTGGCTGTGCAGGATCCGCAAGCCTTTGCTGCTGTGGTTGCCCGGGTGAAAAGCGTCTGAGCTGGACAGCAACAACCTCTCAACGGGATGGGATACCATCCCGTTTTTGATTCTTATCTCGGTTGAATCTATCGGATGGTTGGGCTAAGTGTTAAAATATCCTTATGAACCAAACCATCCTCTCATTCGTGCTCCCCTCTGGCCAGTCGTTTCGCTTGGTGCACGGCGACATCACCACAGAAAACACCGAAGCCATAGTTAACGCCGCCAACCAATATCTTTCTCACGGCGGCGGTCTGGCAGGTGCAATTGTGACCAAAGGCGGCGAGATCATTCAGGATGAGAGCGATCAATGGGTTGCCACTCATGGGTGGGTAACCCATAGCCATCCTGCCTACACCAGTGCAGGTCATTTAAAATTTAAATACATCATCCATGCCGTTGGACCTGTTTGGGGTGAAGGAAACGAAGAACAAAAATTACACCAGGCAGTTTTTGGCAGTCTGGAACTGGCAGAATCGCTCAATTTAAGTTCTCTCGCCATTCCACCAATTTCGACTGGCATTTTTCGCTTCCCGAAAGATTTAGCAGCCCAGGTAATCTTGCAGAGCATAGCGGATTATTTCTCCGAAAATCCGGCATCACCCCTTGTTGAAGTCCACCTCACCATCATCGATCAAGCCTCTTTGAACCTGTTCCTCGAGCAGGTTCAGCTATGGCAAAAGAAGAACCTTTGATGATCTCTTCGCTTCAAAATTCAAGGATTCAACTCGTTCGTGCATTGCAAGCACGCAGGTCAGAACGGGAGAAAAATGGCTTGTTCGTCGTGGAAGGTGTCCGTCTGTGTGAGGAAGCTCTGGCTGCCGGCTGGAAACCTGAATTTGTTTTTTTTACCGATGAGTTATCGCCTCGCGGAAGGATCTTAGTAGATGGTTTCGCAGCGGTTGGTGTGGGGCAGGAAGAAATTTCAACTGCCTTGATGCGAACTTGTGCTGGCACCGAAAATCCTCAGGGCATCCTGGCGGTGTTGAAAATCCAGAGCCTGCCCATTCAACCTCACACGGATTTTGTTCTGATACTCGATAACATTCGTGATCCGGGCAACACAGGCAGCCTGTTGCGCAGCGCCGCAGCAGCCGGCGCAGACGCGGTTTACCTTGCACCTGGAACTGCCGACCTCTTTTCGCCAAAAGTGCTCCGCTCAGCCATGGGTGCACAATTTAGAATCCCATGTATGCATAATGACTGGGACAAAATCCTGTTTTCATGTAAGCAGATTTGCCCGTCAACATTGGATTTTTTCCTGGCTGAAAGCAGGGAAGGGATCCCCTATTGGTCGGTGGACTTTTGCCAGCCGCTTGCGCTGATCATAGGAGGCGAGGCGGAAGGCGCTTCTCCAGAAGCGCGCGAGGTCGCAAAGTATTCGGTCACAATTCCCATGCCGGGCAAGGTTGAGTCTTTAAATGCAGCCATTGCTGGCAGTATTTTATTATTTGAGGTAGTCAGGCAGAGGCAGACCAAATGAAAATTCGATCCATCACCTGTTTTTTTAATCCCAAAACCAACCAGACCCAAGATACCCTCGCACATCTGGGAAAACTGGCTCAAGAAGCCACAACGCGGTACCAGACACGCGGTTTTGAGGTGCAGACCACACGCGTCGCCACCACACCTTTCCCAGATTACCTACCCATATCGGATGTGGATGGAGCAATTGGCGAAGCGCGCAAGGTGGAAGAGATGGCTGCAGCCTGCCAGTTTGCATATGTTTCTTTGGGTCCCGCTTTGATCCAGGAGCCCCAATCTTATACTTGCGTCGTTGAACTGCTCAGAGCCACCCAGAATGTTTTTATCGGTGCAATGATGGCTGATGCAAATCAAGGGATCAGCCTGTCAGCCATACATGCTTGCGCCAATATCATTGCGCAAACCGCCAGGTTATCCCCGGATGGTTTTACCAACTTACGTTTTGCAGCCATGTCAAATGTCAAGCCGTATGGACCCTTCTTCCCATCCGCATATCATCAAGGAGACCGGCCAGCTTTCAGCCTGGCGATTGAATGTGCAGATATCGCCTTGACCACCTTTTCAAAAGCTATCAGCCTGGCCGCCGCCCGCGCCAGTTTGTTGAAAACACTTGAGGATTACGGTCGGGTGCTGTCGGCGATCGGAGAGAGCCTGGCCAGTGAATATGACGTCGAATTCAAGGGTTTGGATTATTCATTGGCTCCCTTTCCGCAAGCCTGGTGCTCGCTGGGCAGCGCGATTGAACGCCTCGGTCCGGCGCAGATTGGCATGGCGGGCTCGCTGGCTGCTGCGGCTTACATCGCTGACACGCTGGACATGGGCAAGTGGCAGCGCGCCGGTTTCAACGGCTTGATGCTGCCGCTCCTCGAGGACAGCACATTGGCCCAGCGAGGTGCGCAGGGAGTGTTGACCTTGAAAGATTTGCTGCTCTTTTCGGCAGTTTGCGGCACCGGTCTGGATACCATTCCATTGCCTGGAGAGATCAGTCCGTCACAGCTATACGCAGTCCTCTTGGATGTCGCCGCCCTTTCCATGCGGCTCGGAAAACCTCTTACTGCGCGCTTGATGCCCCTGCCGGGAAAAGCCGCCGGTGATGCGACAACCTTTCAATTCGCGTATTTTGCCAACAGCCGAGTCCTCGACGTCTCTGCGACCACACTCGACGGCAACATGAATGGCGATGAATCTTTTTTCCTTTCACCGCGTGATGCCATTCGATGATTGTTTAACGAACCTGCTTGAAGTTGATCAGGACCAAATTTTTACCACAATCATCGAACGTGTCGAACACGACCTTCTCAGATAATGGCAGCCCGGCTTGATCCAATAAGCGGATGGAAAGCGTTCCTACTGAACGAATCGGGATATCCGATAAGGTAAATTCGAATCCTGCCGGCCCGTATGCCAATGCCGTACCACTCAGACTGGTGAGCAAGATATATTTTTGATTCAGCGTTCCGGCCAGTTGCACGGTGATGCCCGTTGCCGGGCTGTTTTGTAAGTCCACCACCCTTCCACCCACCCCCATCCAATCGCAGCCCCGGTTGGGCGTGAAAACCGACGCGGATACAGAAGCCGGCAGACTCTGCAGCATAAATGGGAAAGGGAAATTTGGCTTCAAGGTTAAAGTTGGCTCCGGTGTGAAGGTAATCGTCTCGGTAGGGGTCAGACTCGGCTCCGGCGTGTCTGTAACATAGGTTGGGGTCAATGAAGGAACAAGTGTTCGCGTTGGCGATAGATAACGTGTGGGCGTCCTGGTTGGAGGCTTGGTCAGCGTAGTGGTCGGGCTTGGAGGAACCTCGGTATGGGTAGGCAAAATCATCAATACGGGCATGGTCGGAGGAGGAAAGAAATTATAGGGTGAATCCGGCTCCATAAAGATATACCCATATCCAAGTCCCACGCCCAGGATGCCAAAGATCATAACAAAGGTCAGGAGATTCCAAAACCAATCCCAACGACCCTTTCGTTTTGCTTTTTTTTCGTTGTTAACGGTTGATAATTCCGGCTTCATTGCTACTCCAATGTCTCAGGGTGCGGAAATCACAATATCTGCGGTTTTTCTTTCCTCATTCACCCAGTCAATTAAGGCTTGGTGCTGTAAAACTGAATACGCATCCGGCGACAATGGGTGGTTTAAATCTCGCTCCAGGACATAAACAATATGGTAACCAATGCTGGATTCGATCACCTGGCTGTATTTTCCTTGCGCCAGTTGAAAGGCTGCCGCTTCAACCTCAGGCATAGTCAAATAGCCGCGCGGGAACCAACCTAGATCGCCACTGCCCAAAGGATCATATTCCTTGGCTACGGTTGCAAAATCCGCGCCAGTTTGCAGGCGCTGATAAATCGCAGCTGCCTCATTCCCAGAAGACACCTTGATTTGCAATACGTGAACCTGTTCGATTGTAATAGGCACCGCGGCGGCAATCTGATCGCGCTGCCAGGCAGCCAGTACGGCCAGTCGTAGCATCCTGCGAAAGCTTTCTTCATTAAACAGATGATTGGTTAGCCATCGATCATACTTGTCCTTTCCGCCAGTCCTCTCAATAATTTGATCGATGCGCTCCTGCAACTGCGCATCATCCAAATCAAAACCGGACTGCCGGGCAGTTCCCGCAAGCAATAGCTGAGCGATGAGATCATCTTGGACATTTTTCTTTTGCGTCTGCTCATCTTCTTCCAGACCCATCTCCTGCAGACCCAACTGATAACGCTGCAGTTCAGCCAGATAATCTTCCAGCCACACACCCATACCATTCACCTGGATGGCCATGGGAGGCGGTGTATGGGTAGGATTCTGCGTTTCAGTCGGCAGAGCTAAACTGGTTGGCGCCTGCGTGATGGATGCTTGAGCCGGCGTAGATATACCAACTGTTGGAGATGATCCCGGCGAACAACTGGCTAACAAGTAAATGCATAACGCGATAACTGTAAATGATTGGGCAGGTTGCATAGGAAAATTATAACTGCTCGCAGCGAAATCCACCAACAAAAACCGCCCCGGCTGAGCTGGGGCGGTTACAAGGTTTACACTGGATGGATTAGTAATCCATCGGAGGACCAGCCGGGGCTGGTTTATCCTTCTCAGGAACATCCGTGATCAGGGCTTCGGTGGTCAGGATCATGGCTGCGATGGAGGCAGCATTTTCAAGCGCACCGCGGGTGACTTTGGCGGGGTCAATGACGCCGTCTTTCACCATGTCGGTATATTCGTCGGTGAGGACGTCATAGCCGACTTTCTTGTTCTTGCGTTTCTTCTGCTCATCGCGGACATTGGCCACGATCACAGAGCCATCCTTGCCGGCATTCTCAGCGATCTTGCGCATGGGCATCTCGAGAGCTTTACGCACGATGTTCACGCCGATCTGCTCATCTTCATTGTCCATCTTGACCGGATCCAGAGCGGACATGGCGTTGATCAGTGCTACGCCACCACCAGGCACAATGCCTTCTTCGACAGCAGCGCGGGTCGCGGACAGAGCATCCTCGACGCGGTGCTTCTTCTCTTTCAGTTCGGTCTCGGTAGCAGCACCCACACGGATGATCGCCACACCGCCGGACAACTTAGCCAGGCGTTCCTGCAGCTTCTCGCGGTCGTAATCGCTGGTGGATTTATCAATTTCGACACGGATCTGCTCGATGCGGCCTTTAATCTCGCGTTCTTCGCCCTTGCCACCCACGAGCGTGGTGTTATCTTTATCCACGACCACTTTCTCGGCTCGACCCAGGTCAGCCACAGTGGTGGTTTCGAGCTTGCGGCCCATTTCATCCGAGATGACCTGGGCGCCAGTCAGGATGGCAATGTCCTGCAGCATCGCCTTGCGCCGATCGCCAAAACCGGGGGCTTTCACAGCCACGACACTCAGCATACCGCGCAGCTTGTTCAACACGAGGGTGGCCAGCGCTTCGCCGTCAATGTCTTCGGCAATGATCAACAATTCGCGCTTGCCAATCTGCACCATCTTCTCCAGCAGCGGGACAATATCCTGTGCAGCCGAAATTTTCTTGTCATAAACCAGAACGTAGGGTTCCGAGATTTCAGCAACCATGTGCTCGGGATCAGTGATGAAATAGGGCGAGATATAGCCGCGGTCGAACTGCATACCTTCGACGTACTCTTTTTCAAATTCAAGACCTTTGGATTCTTCAACGGTGATGACGCCATCTTTACCAACTTTGTCCATCACCTCAGCGATCAACTCACCGATTGACCGATCCTGCGCCGAGATTGTAGCAACATTGGCGATGTCTTCTTTGGTGGTGATTTCAATCGCCTGCTTGCGAATGTGGTCGGCAACTGCCTTCGATGCGGCTTCAATGCCACGCTTGAGCAGCATGGGATTGGCGCCGGCGGCCAGGTTCTTCAAACCTTCAGTGACAATGGAATGCGCCAGAACGGTCGAGGTCGTGGTGCCATCGCCCGCGATATCATTTGTCTTGGTCGCTGCTTCCTTGAGAAGCTGAGCGCCCATATTCTCGAATGGATCTTCCAGTTCGATTTCCTTCGCCACGGTGACGCCATCATGGGTGATGGTCGGCGAACCGAATTTGCGGTCCAACGCAACGTTGCGGCCTTTCGGACCCAACGTGGTCGCCACTGCTGTCGCAACGATATCAATACCGTTCTTGAGCTTGCGGCGCGCCTCATCGGCAAAAACCAATTGTTTAGCTGCCATAGAAAATCTCCTTATGAGTTAGTAAATTGATGGAAAATTAATCGACAATCGCCAACAGATCGCTCTCGCGCAGGATGAGCAGTTTCTTGCCATCCACTTTGATTTCCGTTCCGCTGTACTTAGCAAATAGAACGACATCGCCGACATTCACATCCATAGGGATGTGCTTGCCTTTATCGTCCCGGTCACCGGGGCCAACAGCGATAACAGAACCCTTTTGGGGTTTTTCCTTTGCGGTCTCGGGGAGAACAATACCGCCAGCAGTAACATCTTCCTGCTCCAATGGTTCCACCACTACGCGACCACCCAGGGGTTTGAGTTGAATTGCCATGCATTCCTCCATTAGGAAATATGATGAGAGATTGCGGATTTTAGCACTCAACGATGCAGAGTGCTAATTTCGCCCTGAATGATACTCTAATTTTTTTGAATGTCAAGGACAATTGGCAAATTCTTATAAAATTCTGATACAAATCTTAGGGATTTGTTTTCACCGGCTTGGCTGTTATGCCGAACGAAGCGCACACTTGCTCGTTATTTTCCACAATGGGCATAATGGCCGCATCATTGCCAAATCGAGCGCGTACTTCTTCCAACACCTTGACTGCTTCTGTGCATTTATCATCTGTGGGGCGATGCATTCCTGTTAAAACTGAGCCGTAAGTGTAATAATACACCACCGTGTTGGCGGACAACGGCAATCCCTGGATGGTGACTTGGGGGTCAACGGACGGATCGCATTGGCGTAATTCGCAAGTTTCCTCCTGCGAACACCCTCTCACAGCGCACCGTAAAGCCAGGATGGCAGTTTCATAATTGCGCGCTTGAAAATAGACAATCCCCAGTTGTCCATACAGATCCGGGCTGTATGGATTATAGCGCAGCGCCTTGAGCATATTGCGCGAAGAGATAAAGTGCTCGCCCATCTGGGTGTAAGTTTTGGAAATGGCCACATAAGGGATGGGATCTTTGATATTCAACTGCTCATTGATCGTCGCAGCCTTGGCGAAATACTCCAATGCGCGTTCGTACTGTTTCAATTGGCGGTAATTCAAGCCAATCGAAATGTATAAAAATGTCAGGTTGGGTGTGATCTCAACCGCCCGTTGATACTCCTGAATGGCGCCGTCATAATCGCGAAAAGTCTCGCGTACATACGCATTGATCCGATGCACGTCCATCAGGGATGGATCACGTTCCACCGCCTGGCGAATATATTGGTCAGCCTGGATCCATTTTTGCTGGTCATTCAATATCTCAGCATAATAGGCAAGCGCCAGGGTGTTCTGGTTATCCAATTGCAAAGCTCTCACGGCAGCTTGCTCCGCTTCGATCAGAAATGTTTCAGCGCGGTTACCAGAGATGACCGGGTCGGCAAACCAATCCAACGCGAATGCGCGCACCGCATGCGCCGTGCTTTCTTCGGGAGATACATTGACAGCCTGTTGGGTGGAATCCAATGCTTCCTGCAAACGGGTTCGCCTTTCGCTGTCAGTCGTCAGCAGGTTGGATGAGTAGACTTGTATGCGCGCCATCTCCGACCAAAGCAGGCCGTTTTGCGGATCGAGCTGGACAGCCATCTGGTAAGCTGCGATGGCTCCATTCAGATCGCCAGCCTGAAACCGGGTCTGGCCCTCCATGGCATACGATTGTGCGGTCCGTGTGGGAATTGGTGTCGGCGCAAATGGCGAAACGATCTCACCTCTTTCGAGAGAGCGTAGCAAGAAAACCCCACCCAGGACGAGCAACACAAGTATCAGCAGTCGATACGTGTTGGTGGGCGAACCACGTCTGCGAAAAGTTGGATGTTTCCCGATGAGCTGGCGGGTCATGGATCGGATTTCCTTAGGGAACCGGAGTTTCTGTTTCCTCTTCAGTCGTCTCTGGTGTCGGTGTGCTGATTGCCACTTGCTGGCAGACATTTATCATTTCTTGCGCGTTGTAAACAGCGATTTCGTCCCGCGCAACGCCCTGCTGCAGCAATCGTGCAATTGGTAAAGCCTCACTGCATTGGCCAATTCTTGCCAATGCCAGGCCGTAGGTGTAGTAATATTCTGCCACCCGACCGTAATCTAACGGTAATCCTTTCACCTCACGTCCATCTTCCAGCACCCCTCCCTGCACTGCAAGGCGCAGTGGACCGACCGAATTCGAGTATTGGCGGTCTCGATAATACATCACGCCCAAATTCCCTTGCATGTAGGCATCTTGAGGCGCGTCCTTCACCGCCTGCTCGGCAAATTGGATAGCCTTGGCAAATTCTCCAACGGTTGCATAGGTTCGCGAAATGAAAGTATCCGGGTAAGGATCAGAAGGATTCAATGCATTCGCCCGGTTGAATTCCTCTATCGCTTTATCATATTGCTGTAGAAATCGGTAATTTCGCCCCAAAGCCAGATGCAGCTCGGCAATATTGCCGTTGATGGCAACCGCTGAGGCATATTCGGAAACAGCCTCCTCATAGTTGCTGGTTAATTCCA
Organism: uncultured Anaerolineaceae bacterium; assembly: GCA_964496705.1. GTDB lineage: Bacteria > Chloroflexota > Anaerolineae > Anaerolineales > Anaerolineaceae > CAZCBJ01. The sequence goes on from CAZCBJ010000036.1 coordinate 21,023, forward strand.
ACACCAACCCTCTGGCGCGATGGGCTTCCAATGAATTCGCATCCAGGTTTTTTGCAGTGCGCGACATTTCGATTGCCCGGTCCAAAGTACCCAGATCCCCTGCCCCCGCCTGTGATTGCAGCGCCAGCATTTCGGCATAATAAGCATAGGCTGCTGCGTTTTTGGGGTCTAATTCAATGGCGCGTTTTAATGACCCTTCTGCGTCCAACCATTCACCTTGTAATCCCTTGATCCAGCCACGCAAGGCATGCGCCATCGAATTCTGAGAATTAAGCAATAACGCATTCTCAGCATTGACCAAAGCCTCATCATTTCGGTTCGTGTAAGCCAGCAACCTTGCCAGTGCCATATAGGTCGAAGCCTGTTTGGGGTCTGCCTGCACCGCATCGGCATAAGCTTTGATCGCCTGAGATAACTTGCCTTCTTTTTCCAATTGCTGCGCATCAGCCAGGAATGACTCGGGGGAGCGGGTAGCCGTTGGGGTTGGGATGAACAATGGTGGTGTCGCCGGTACGATCACCAGATCAATATAGACGAATATTCCAATCAAGGCGACTAAAAAAATAACCAGCCAGGGATTAGACCTTTTCCGGCGCTTCTGATATCTCCATTTACTGCCACGTAAATACATTCTATATTTCTATACGCATGAGCTGCGTAAAATTATCGTTGGATATCATTTCTATGGATTATATCCTACTTGAACTTTAGGGAAGCGCGGTGAAGTTAAACGTAGATTTAGAAAATTTTGTTCGGTTTTTGGCTTGCCTTCTGATAATCTTGCGACTAGAATGGGCTCATGCTTTTCGATGTTTTCACGCTCTTCCCCTCTGTGTTCCCGGCCTATTTTGAAATCAGCATACTGCAAAAAGCGCTGGACAAAGGCTTGATCCAAATGCGCGTCCATAACATCCGTGATTGGGCGGCTGGCAGGCACCATGTCACCGATGATGCTCCCTTCGGCGGCGGCGGAGGAATGGTGATGAAACCGGAACCCATCTTCGCCTGTGTGGAGGAAATCCTCGGAGCGCCTCCGTCCTGTCCGCTGATCCTTTTGTCTCCGCAGGGGCGTGTCTTCGATCAACGAGCGGCGCAAGAATTGAGCCGTCATTCTCAGCTGGGTCTTCTTTGCGGGCGGTATGAAGGAATCGATGAGCGTGTTCGTCAACACCTCGTAACGGACGAAATTTCGATCGGCGATTACGTCCTCTCCGGGGGAGAGCTGCCAGCGCTGGTCGTGATGGATGCTGTCACCCGCCTGTTACCAGGCGCGCTGGGCGATCCAGACGGGGCGATGGACGATTCCCACGCCTCGGGCTTGCTGGAATACCCTCACTACACCCGACCGGCAGAATACCGCGGATGGCAGGTGCCGGAAATTTTGACGTCTGGCGACCATCCCAGGATAGCCCGCTGGCGCCGTGAACAATCCTTACTCCGCACCCTTCAACGTCGCCCGGATTTATTAGCGAAAGCTGACCTCTCGGTATCCGATCAGAAATTCCTGTCCAGTGTGGACAGCAGCCGTGAAAACCATCTTCGCGACAAGGAGGAAAAAGGATCATGAAATTGAATTACGGTAAAACTTTTTTGCTTGGCTTTGGATTTTTTGGCGTAAGTGTCATCTGGGCCACTTACAACGCTTTTGTGCCGTTGTTTCTGGCGAATAAATTTTCACTCAGCCCGGCTTTGATCGGATTTTTCATGACGCTGGATAACATCGCGGCCATATTGATTCAACCTCCTGTAGGCGCCTGGTCAGACCGACTGCGCACGCCCATCGGCCGGCGTATGCCATTTATTCTGATCGGTGCGCCGATCGGCGCGCTAGCCTTCGGCTTGATCCCCATAGCGGCTATCCTACCCCTGTTTGTTGCCTGCACCAGCACGCTGCTGCTCAGCATGGCCTTCTGGCGCACCCCTGTGGTTGCGCTGATGCCGGACATCACCCCATCCCCCTTTCGTTCCCAGGCAAATGGCATCATCAATTTCATGGGCGGCGTGGGCGCGATCATTGCCTTTCTGGGCGGCTCGCAGCTATATAAAATGAACCCGGCCTACCCCTTTTGGCTGGGTTCCACCCTGGTGATCCTTGCAGCCGCATTGGTTTTCATTTTCATTAAAGAACCCAAAAAATACGAGCAAGCCGATAAACAACCCGACTTGCTTAAAAGCCTGAAAGAAGTCATTCAAGACACAGACAAGAGTGCACTGCGTATCTTGTTAGCCATTTTCTTTTGGTTCCTGGCTTATACCGGGATTGAAGCATTCTTCACCCTGTACGCGGTGAAATACCTGGGCTTCCCGGAAGCGGACGGCGCCCGCCTATTGGGGCAATTATCCTTGATCTTCGTCCTGATGGCGCTTCCAGCCGGGTACATCGGCGGTCGATTTGGACGTCGCCGCACCATCATCGCCGGGATCAGCGTCATGGCCACCTGCATCCTGTTGATGTTCATTCTGCCGGTTTCCACTCTGACAACTTTTCTTACCCGGCTGCCTGTGTTGGGAGAGGTGCCGATAACCGGCTTGATACTTATGGTTACCGGTCTAGGCTGGGCCTTGATTAACATCAATTCGCTGCCGATGGTTGTGGATATGACCGAAACGGCTCGTATCGGCACTTTTACCGGGCTGTATTATTTATTTTCCACTCTGTCGGCCATCGTTGGGCCGAATCTGAACGGATGGATTGTTCAATTGAGCGGATCCAATTACCGCCTGGTGATGCTGGTCGGGCCCATCTTCATGTTGACCGCCCTGGCAATGATGTGGGGTGTCAAACGCGGAGAAGCCAAAGTACTACCTTAAAAAATGACTTCCATCCTTGCATCCAGCGTCAATTGACTGTATACTCTCTATGGGTAGACGGGTGGGGTTTTCCGTTTACCTAAAACCCAATATTTCTTCACATCCATGAGGAGGATCGAATGTCCAAGAAGTTGTTCTCTATTCTTGCAGTACTGGTCATTATGTCCATGCTGCTGCCTGCTTGCGCGCCGTCAGCCCCTGACTGCAGCAAGCCGGATGTCTTCTGTGTCGGTTTGGTGACGGATGTCGGCAAGGTCGACGACAAATCCTTCAACCAATCAACCTGGGATGGCGTGAAGTTGGCTGAGAAAGAACTGGGCGCCCACGTCCAATACATTGAGACCACTGATGCGAAAGATTACGCCAAGAACCTGGCTACCTTTGCGGATGCCAAATACGACGTGATCGTCACAGTGGGCTTCAACATGGGCGAAGCCACAGTAGCGGCTGCCAATCAATATCCGGATGTCAAATTCATCGGCGTGGACCAATTCCAGGCTGTAGAGACTCCGGGCGTGGTTGGCCTCAACTTCCCCGAAGATCATGCTGGTTTCCTGGTTGGCGCGCTGGCTGCCATGATGTCCAAAACCAAGAAAATCGGCTCTGTCTGCGGTACCGACGCTGTGCCTCCCGTCTGGCGCTTTGGTGAAGGATATCGCGCGGGCGCTGCCTATATTGACCCGGCAGTGGAAGTCACCGTCATCTACCACAATGATGTCGGCTTCGACAAGACCTTCACCGATCCGGAATGGGGCAAAACAACCGCCATTTCCATGATTGACAAAGGTGTGGACGTGGTCTTCGGCGCGGGCGGCAAAACTGGCAACGGCGCGCTGCTCGGTGCGGCTGAGAAGGGTGTCTATGCTATCGGTGTCGATACCGACCAGTACTTCACAGTTCCCGAAGCGCAGAAAGTGCTGCTCTCTAGCGCCATGAAACTGCTCACCCCCGGCACCTTTGAGCTGATCAAGATGGCCAAGGCAGGCAACTTCCCAGTCGGCAATTATTTTGGCAAAGCCGGCTATGCCCCGTTCCATGATGTGGACAGCCAGGTTCCGGCGGACGTGAAAGCCAAGATGGAAGAATTGGCCAAAGCGCTTGTGGACGGCTCCCTGAAGACGGGTGTTGCACCGGTCAAACCGGAATAATTCGACCTGTATGAAGA
>CAZCBJ010000037.1:0-24554 GCA_964496705.1 uncultured Anaerolineaceae bacterium
CCTCACCCTGGAGGATGACAGCGAAGTGGTCTATCTGATGAGCGAATTCTATCATCCTGAATGCGCCAGGGGAGTTCGCTGGGATGACCCCGCTTTTCAAATCACCTGGCCTCGCCAGCCGGCAGTAATCTCTGACCGCGACCGAAATTATGAATTCTTTTCAAGCGCTCAGTAACCTTCGCAAATCAGCCAGGAAAGGGTTTCTGCTTACATGAAAATCGTGTATGTGGTGCGCGGCGTTGGCTACTACATCGTCCACGATACGGTCGTCGCGGCATTGTGCCGGGCAGGTCATGAAGTAAGCCTGCTCTTCGACCGATCACGCAGTGAAGGACGCCCGGAGCATGCCCTGCAGGCGCATTTACATGAATTTCCCAACCTTTCCATGAATTATTTTCCCGTGCGCTCAGACCGCTGGCGGCGATTTCTGTACGCAGCCAGAGAACTGCGCTCCTACACCAGTTACCTGCTGCGCACAGATCAATCCCGCTATTATCAAGACCGCTGGGAGGGATACCTGGCGCTGCCCATTCGCCGTTTGGTGTCGCATTCGGATTTTGCCAGGCGGGTTTTCCGGTCGGTCCCGGTGCGCGCTGCTTTGAGGTTGGTTGAAGTTTTTGCGCCGCCGGATCGGGGAGTCGTCCAATTTCTCGCGGAGCAGCGCGCAGATGTCGTCATCGCTTCTCCGCTCAACATGCGCTTCTCCGAAGAAGTGGAATACATCAAGGCAGCCAAAAAGCTGGGCATCCCCACGTTGACCATGGTGTACAGTTGGGACAACCTGACCACCAAAGGGCTGTACCATCTCATCCCCGATGTGGTGCTGGCCTGGAACCAGGCGCATTTTGATGAGGCTCACCAGATTCATCATGTCCCGGTCGAGCGCATGGTGATTACCGGCGCGCCGCGTTTTGACGAATGGTTCGAGGCTGCCTCGCTCGGACAACCGCGAGCTGAATTTTGCGCGCGGGTGGGATTGGATGCAACCCGACCGTTCTTCTTGTACTTGGGATCCTCGGCGAATATCGCCAAGGATGAAACCTGGCTGGTAAAGCAGTTGTTTGATTTGCTGCGCGCGCATCCCAATCCGGAAATGCGCGCTTACCAGATTCTGGCGCGCCCGCATCCCGCCAACGTGAAATATTACGCGGATATCGAACAGGAAGGGCTGCGGGTGTGGCCCAAAGGGCGCACGGCAATGGACACCAGCGAATTTTTACAGGATTTCTACAACTCACTGCATCATTCCAAAGGCACCATCGGAATCAACACCACCGGGATGATCGATGCCATCATCAACGACCTGCCGTGCGTAACCGTCATCACCGATACATACCGCGCAACGCAGATGCAGGCGGTTCACTTTCGGCAGTTATTGAGCGCAGACGTTCTGGAAGTGTCGCAATCGCCGGAAGCGTGCGTTTCACTGCTGGAAGGTTTGCACCACGGCCTGGACGGTAAAGCTTTGCAGCGAAAACAGTTTGTGCGCGATTATATTCGACCGAGAGGCTTGCATCGCCCGGTGGGCGAGATTGTTGCCCGCTGCATTACGCTGGCAGCCCAACGGCGCTCAGCCAGGGAGATCAACGCCGTGCTATCTGCAGGGAGAAACGAAAACCATGAAGCGGTGTGAGGTTTGGCATGGTTGAGCAGTTGAACGTGCTGGTGCTTTGCCCCCACATCGGGTTTTACCGTCACGTGGACGGAGTGGTGCGCGAGTTATTGGCGCAGGGTCATTCGGTTCGCTTAATGTTTGGCGAAGGCGGCGAGCGTAAGAAAGGGGTCACAGATCGTTCCATCCAGGCGCTGCTTAAAGATCATGCGGAGGTTGAGATCGGGACGGTTCCGCGGCGCAAGGGAGTCTGGCGGCGGGTGTTATATATCTCCAGGTTGCTACTGGACTACAGGTTGTATGTCCTTCCCAACCACCCTTCGCCGCACATGCGCACCCGCTGGCATCACTATTTCCCGCGGACTCTCAGAAGACTGGTCACCAGCCGCTGGGGCGAGCGAACGCTTTCCTCCACCTGGCTGGCATCTCTGCTGCGGCGGGTGGAAAGGATCGCTCCGCCAGACCCTCAAGCGGTGCGTTTGCTGCGTGCTGAAGGCGCGGATATCATCCTGGATCTGACCAACCTGGTATTCAACACCCCGGAGGTTGAGATTCTCAAGGCGGCGCGGGCTTTGGGCATTCCCAGCATCATCTCCGTAGCCAGCTGGGATAACCTGACGACCAAAGGCACTTTTCATATTATGCCGGATCGGGTATTCGTATGGAATCACGAGATTGCCGATGAAGCCGTGCGGCTGCATGGCGTGCCAGAGGAGCGCATTCTGATCACCGGCGCGCCGACTCATGATTATCTGTTTCGCGCGCAGCCCGCAGTCAGCCGCGTAGAATTTTGCGGCAGATTGGGAATCCGCCCAGACCAGAAATATATCCTCTACTTATGCTCTTCAGTGCAAATCACCGGTGATGAAACGGATTTCGTACAAGAGTTTACCAACGAGCTGCAAAAGAGGCCGGAGACGGCTGGGGCAGTTGTGGTGATCCGCCCGTACCCGATGAATGCTGGAATCTGGCAGCAGGTCAGTATTTCCAATGCGGTCGTCTGGCCTGCGCAGGGGGAGTTCCCGGATATTCAGGAATCCAGGCAGGATTATTTTCATCAGTTGTTTTTCAGCGAGGCGGTCATCGGGGTCAACACCACGGCCATGTTGGAGGCTGCCATTGCTGACCGGCCATGCATAACAGTGCTGACCGAAAAATACCGCGCCACGCAGTTCGGACGTGGTCATTTTGCGCATTTGGTGCGAGGCGATTTTCTGGAATATGCAAATACGTTCAGCGAAGCCGCCGGGCTGCTGGCGAATGTGCTCGCCGGGAAGGATGCCAAAGCCGAAAACCGCCGCAAATTTGTCGCCTACTTTATCCGTCCAAATGGCATGCATTGTGAAGTGGCCGGTTTGTACAGTCAGGCGCTGGGTATGGTTCATGCGGGCAAAACGAATCAAGAAATCATGCAGGCTTTTTTGGCAGAATATGATTTATAATCCCTGCGGCAACGCGATTAGTATCTTGCAGGAGTGCAGATGATGAGTCAACAAGCACCTGTTTGCCGGTCATGCGGGCAGGGAGACTTACAACTGATATTGTCTTTGGGAAAAACGCCTCTGGCCAATTCCCTCCCCACGCCGGAACAGCTCACCCAGGTGGAAGAAATATTTCCGTTGGAGGTGGTTTTTTGCCCGCACTGCGCATTGGTTCAGATTACTGAAACTGTTCCGCCTGAGAAGTTGTTCCGCGAGTATCTCTATTTTTCATCATTTTCGGACACGGTTTTGCAGAATGCGCAGGAGATTGTTGAACGTCTGATCCCCATGCGGCATCTCAAATCGTCCAGCCTGGTGGTTGAGCTGGCGAGCAATGACGGCTACCTGCTCAAGTATTACCAGCAATATGGCATCCCGGTGCTGGGGATTGAACCGGCGTTGAACGTGGCCAGGGTGGCCAACGAAGCCGGTGTGCCGACGGTCGCTGAATTCTTTGGCGAGGAATTGGCCCAAAAGCTTGTGAACGAGGGCAAACAGGCTGACGTCATCCATGCCAACAATGTGTTGGCTCACGTGGCTAATTTGAACAGCTTCGTGGCCGGGATTGCCACCTTGCTGAAGGACGACGGCGTTGCGGTGATTGAGTCACCTTATGTAAAAGACCTGATTGATCGGGTTGAATTTGACACCATCTACCATGAGCACCTGTGTTACTACAGCCTGACGTCGTTGACCAACCTGTTTGCACGGCATGGATTGGTGATATCCAATGTTGAGCATCTTCCCATCCACGGGGGCACATTGCGGGTGTTTGTGTGCAAGGGTGCTTCGTGCCAACTCAGCCCGGCGGTGATATTGATGATGAAAGAAGAGCAGCTCTGGGGGGCAGGTGGCTTAGATTTCTATCAGGATTTCGCCCAGAAGGTCGAATCATTGAAAATCCAACTGGTCGGTCTGCTGGGCAGATTGAAGGCTGAAGGGAAAAGCATTGCCGCATACGGAGCTGCGGCAAAAGGGTCAACTTTGTTAAATTATTTTGGGATTGACCGCGAGGTGATCGATTTTGTGGTTGACCGCAGCACGTATAAACAGGGACGCTATATGCCGGGCGTACACATTCCCATCTTCAGCCCTGCCCACCTGCTCGAAGTGCAGCCTGATTATGTGCTGATGCTGAGCTGGAATTTTACCGAAGAGATCATCCAGCAGCAGACCGAGTTCAGGATGCGCGGCGGAAAATTCATCATCCCGATCCCGGAAATCAAAATTGTCTAGCCATGCCGGAGATCATTCGGCGATTGTTATCTCATCTGGAGGAAGCGAAACCATGACGCGTGAGTTGACCATCGGGAACTACACCATCAACGATGAGAGCGATTGTTATATCATCGCTGAGGTGGGACACAACCACCAGGGCAGCCTGGAAAAAGCAAAGGAGATGTTCCACAAGGCCAAGGAATGCGGGGTCAACGCAGTCAAGCTGCAAAAGCGCGACAACCGGGCATTGTATACCCGCGCCATGTACGACAGCCCGTATGATAACGAAAACAGCTACGGCGAAACGTACGGTCTTCACCGCGAGGCTTTGGAGTTTGGGCGCACAGAGTATCTCGAGTTAAAGGCTCTGGCGGAGGAGCTGCACCTGCATTTCTACGCCACAGTATTCGATTTTCCCAGCGCGGATTTTTGTGCCGAGCTGGATATGCCCGCATACAAGTTTGCCTCTGCCGACATTATCAATCTCCCGCTGCTTCGCTATGTTGCCCGGATGGGCAAGCCGATGATCATCAGCACCGGCGGCGCTTCAGTTGAGGATATCCGCAGAGCTTATGAAACGGTGGAACCGATCAATCCGCTGTTTTGTTTCCTGCAGTGCACGGCAAATTATCCGGTGGAGCCGGAGGATATGAATCTGCGTGTCATCCCGGCCTTGCGGGATGCCTATCCGGACAAAGTGATCGGATTATCCGACCATCAAAACGGTATCGCCATGGCAATGGTGGCCTATACTCTTGGGGCGCGGATCATCGAGAAACATTTCACCCTCAATCGCGCCTGGCGCGGTACCGATCAAGCCTTCTCGTTGGAACCGCCTGGCATGACCCGCCTGGTGCGCGATTTGAAGCGCGCCCGCCTGGCGATGGGCGACGGTGTCAAGCGCATGCTGCCCTGTGAAGAGCGCCCGTTGAAGAAAATGCGCAAGAAAATTGTCGCTGCACACAACCTGCCCGCCGGGCATGTGTTGACGGAGGCGGACCTGGCGTTGAAATCACCCGGCGACGGTCTGCCCCCAAACGAATATGATAACCTGCTCGGGAAAACCACCCGGCGAGTGTTATTTGAAGAAGAGAACATCACCTTCGAGGATCTGGTTTGAAGATGCCCGAGAATTTATTTGACGTTGACCAGCGGGTGATCATCGTAACGGGGGGCATGGGGCAGTTGGGGCGCCAATTCAGCCTGGCGCTGCTGGCGAGGGGTGCGCGGGTGGTCGTCCTGGATGTAACCGCCACCCTGGAGAGGATCCAGCAGCGGTACGCAGAACAGGTCGAGAATCCTCATCTGATGTTTGTGCAGGCAGATATCACACAGCGCAATTCGCTGGAAACTGCGCTGGAACAGGTGGTTGACCGCTGGGGGGCTCCATATGGATTGGTGAACAATGCTGCGCTCGATTCGCCGCCCAACGCGCCAGCCTCGGAGAACGGCCCGTTTGAGTCCTATCCCGAAGAGTCGTTTGACCGGGTGATGGAGGTGAATGTCAAGGGAGCGCTGTTATGCTGCCAGGTCTTCGGTGCGGCTATGGCCGAAGCGGGCAGGGGTTCAATCGTCAACATCTCATCCATTTACGGGTTGGTCTCACCGGATCAGCGTATCTACGAATTCCGCCGGCGAGACGGCAGCACTTTCTTTAAGCCCGTGGCATATTCGGTGTCGAAATCGGCGCTGTTCAACCTGACTCGCTACCTGGCCACTTATTGGTCCGGGCGGGGGGTGCGCGTGAATACGCTGACCTTTGCGGGCGTTTTCAACAACCAGAGCGAAGAATTCCTGGCTGAGTACACCCGCCGGGTTCCTTTGGGTCGCATGGCGCGCGAGGATGAGTACAATGGAGCGGTGATCTTCTTAATGTCTGACGCGTCTTCTTATATGACCGGTTCAAATCTGGTGCTGGACGGTGGGTGGACCGCCTGGTAAATCAAAGGAGTGATTCCATGAGCGATCTTTTTCCCCATGAATTGCCAAATTGGGTGAACGGTGTCCAGGTCCCTGCGCACGGCGGAGAATATTTTGAGAAAACCAACCCTGCCACCGGGCAATTGTTATGCAAGATTTCCCGCTCGCGCGTGGCGGATATTCAGGACGCTGTGGATGCGGCCAAAAAAGCCCAGCCAGCCTGGGCGGATACGCCCGCTGTGCAGCGGGCGATGATCCTGCACAAAGTGGTCACCGCCATGCAGGCGCGCCAGGCGGATATCGCGCGCGTGGTGCATCTGGAAACCGGCAAATCCTACAAGGACGCGCTGGGAGAGACCGGCGGCGCCATCCAACTCGGTCTGTTTTACGCCAGCGAAGGTCAGCGTTTATATGGCAAAACCACCACCAGCGGCACGGCCAATAAATATGCGATGATTGTGCGCCAGCCAGTGGGGATAGCTGGGCTGATTGTGCCGGGGAACACGCCCATCGCCAACGTGGCCTGGAAGGTGTTCCCGGCGTTGATCTGCGGGAACGGCGTGGTGCTCAAGGCGGCTGATGATACCCCCATCACGGCGTGGATCTTCGCCGAGGTGGCCCATCAGGCTGGGCTGCCGGTGGGAATACTTAATGTGATCCAGGGGCTCGGCGAGGAGGCCGGCGCTCCATTGGTGGAGCATTCGGAGGTGGGTGTGATCAGTTTCACCGGCTCCACCGAAGTTGGGCATTACATTCAACAGGCTGCGGGGAAACGGATGGCCAAGGTTTCGCTGGAGCTGGGCGGCAAGAATCCGATGGTTGTCGCGGATGATGCCGATCTGGCGCGGGCGGTGCAATGGGCATCGCTGTCAGCTTTCTCTAATGCCGGTCAGCGATGCGCAGCCGGCAGCCGGATCATCGTTTTTCACAAGGTGTATGACCAGTTCAAGCAGATGTTGATCGAAAAAATCAACACCCTGCGCATCGGCCCGGCGGATGAGGATGATTTTGGCCCGGTCATCAATCAGGAGCAGCTTGATATGATGCTGGCGGTCATCCAGCGCGCAAAAGAAAATGGTGCGGGCATCCTTACCGGTGGATTCCGCCTGACCGACGCTGCGCATGCGGGCGGGTACTACCTGGCTCCCACCCTCATCGAAAATGTCACACCTGAGGATGAAATTTCGCGCAAGGAGCTGTTTGGTCCGGTGACCTGTCTGTACCGAGTGCGAGATTTCAATGAAGCGCTCGCGCTGGCGAATGATACTTCTTACGGTCTGACTGCCTGCATCCACACGCAGAGCATTCATCGCGCGATGCAATTCTGCCTGAAAGTTCAGGCCGGGGTGGCAGTGGTCAACGCCGGGACCTACGGCAGCGAACCGCATATGCCGTTTGGAGGCCTGAAAGATTCGGGCAACGGCACGCGCGAGCCGGGCAGCGAAGCATTGGATATCTATTCGGATATCAAATGCATTTATTTCAATATCGATCCCAGGCAGGTTTAAGCGGTGAATGTTGAGCCGTCGATTGTTGCGCTGATCCCAGCCCGCGCGGGTTCCAAACGGGTAACGGGCAAGAATGTCCGCAACCTTTCCGGACATCCGTTGATGGCTTATACCATCTCGGCAGCTCTGCAAAGCGGCATCTTTTCGGCGGTGGTGGTTTCCACCGATTCAGAGCAGTATGCGCACATTGCCCGCCATTATGGCGCCGAGGTGCCCTTCTTGCGTCCGGCTGACATGGCAGGTGATGTGTCGCCGGATATCGAATGGGTAACCTTCACGCTGAACCGATTGAGAGAAATGAGCCGTCCGTATGATTGCTTCAGCATTTTACGCCCCACCAGTCCCTTTCGTTTACCGGAGACGATCCGGCGCGCCTGGCAGGCTTTTCGGGCTGCAGAAGGGGTGGATTCGCTGCGGGCGGTGGAGAAGTGCGCGCAGCATCCTGGGAAGATGTGGGTGGTGCAGGGAGAACGGATGACACCTTTACTGCCTTTCAGCACCCAGGGCGCACCCTGGCATTCCACACCCTACCAGGCTTTGCCGCTGATCTACGCTCAAAACGCCAGCCTGGAAATAGCCTGGTGCCGCGTGGTCTTCGACGCCCAATCCATTGCCGGGACGGTGGTGATGCCCTTTTTCACGCAAGGCTACGAGGGGCAGGATGTCAACACCGCCTATGATTGGGCGTATTGTGAAGAATTGGTGCGCAAGGGACAGGCGTTGCTCCCGCGGGTGACGCAGCCGTCTTATTTCGAATAAATATACCTATTTGGAGAGAATTATTCATGGTAGATATCAAAATCATCCCGATGACTGAGTTTGAACGCGTGTGGACCTCGCCAGTTGACCGATATGAGCGGTTGGCGTTGGTGGCGGATATGTGTCGAGCCAACACGCTGGCTGAAGTGAAACGCGCGGGTTCAGGTCATCTGGGCTCCAGTTTCAGTTCGCTGGAAATTGTGACCTATCTGTATTTCGATTGGATGAACACGATCCATGTCGGCGTGAAGAGTCCGGAGCGGGATATCTATTTTTCGTCCAAGGGCCATGACGTGCCCGGGTTGTACGCGGTGTTATACGCATTGGGAGTGTTATCCGAGGAGCGTTTCATGCGCCTGCGCCGACTGGGCGGCACGTATGGACATCCGATTGTCACCATCCCCGGTATCGAAGCCAATTCGGGTTCGCTGGGGATGGGTATTTCCAAAGCGAAGGGAATGGCTTTCGCCAAAAAATTGATGGGATATGGCGGTCGGGTGTATGTGATGACCGGGGACGGTGAACTGCAGGAGGGGCAAATCTATGAGTCGCTGCAAACTGCGGTCAACCAGGGGATATCCAACTTGAATGTGATCGTCGACCACAACAAAGTGCAGTCGGATAAATTGGTCGCGGAAATCAGCCATTTGGGCGACCTGGAGAGCAAGTTCCGATCCTTTGGCTGGCACGTGGCGCGGTGTGATGGGCATGATTTCCGCCAGCTTGAGGCGGTTTTTAGTGAATTCGACCAAATCAACGATCGCCCCAAAGCGGTCATTTGCGATACGGTCAAAGGGCGCGGTGTGTCGTTCATGGAGCATCCGCGGGCATTGAAAGATGGCAGTGGGTTGTACCGTTGGCACTCCGGAGCGCCAGATGACGCTTCTTATACCGCCGGATATGCTGAGATCATTGGACGTATTGACCAGAGATTGACCGAATTTGGGCTGGCACCGCTGGCAGTGCGACCGGTCCCCGAAGAGGCGCGACCGCCGGTTGCCACCTCCAAAGAATACGTGGCTGCAGCATTTGGCGAGGCGCTGGTCGAGTTGGGGGAAAAGCGTAAAGACCTGGTGGTGTTGGATGCCGATCTATCCGCTGATTGCCGCTTGCGCGATTTTGAGGCGGCTTATCCCGAGCGATTCATCGAGAACGGCATAGCAGAACAGGACATGGTGTCCATGGCGGGCGGATTGGCGCTGCAGGGATTGCTGCCGGTGGTCAATACCTTTGCGGCTTTCCTGGCTTCGCGTCCTAACGAGCAGATTTACACCAATGCGGGTGAGCTGACGCGCATGATCTATGCCTGCCATTATTCCGGGTTGATCCCGGCCGGCCCTGGCCAATCACACCAGAGTCTGCGCGATATTTCGCTGCTGGGTGCGTTGCCCAACATGGAAATCTTGCAGCCCTGCAATGCGCTTGAAACCAAACAGGTCATGGATTACTGCGTGAACCAGTCCACCCATAACTGCATGGTACGCCTGATCATCGGACCTTCACCGCGCCAAATCGAGCTTCCAAAAGACTATCACCTCACTTTTGGCCGGGGCGTTTCGCTGACCATTGGAGATGACGCGTTGCTGTTCGCATACGGCCCGGTGATGCTGCATGAGGCGTTAGTTGCCAGCGAGATCCTCGCGCAGCAAAATTTTGGCTTAAAAGTAGTGAATATGCCCTGGCTGAACCGGGTGGACCACGCCTGGCTGCGCGAGCTCGTCTCACCATACCGCAAAGTCTTTGTGCTTGAGGATCACTCTCCCGTGGGTGGTTTGGGCGACTGCCTGTTGAACGCCATGAACGCGAATGAGAGTTTATGCGGGCGTCAAGTGGTGAAGTTCGGGGTGGAGGATTACCCGGCCTGCGGAACACCCTGGGAAGTCCTGCAGGCGCACCAGTTGGACAGTGCGTCATTGGCGAAAAGAATTCCATCGCATGGGTGATCGCCCCTCCGCCCGGCAGCCGGTTGACCTGCTCATTTTCATCGAGCATGTCGCCCGCGAACTGGATGTCACCTGCGCGCTAAAGCACCTGCTCGGCAGCCGTCATGGGGTGAGTGTGGCGATCTCATCCATCCTGGCTGCTCATGGGCGGTCGCAGGCGTTGAAACAAGTTCAACCGCGGGTGGTTGCGCTGCCTTTTTTCTATGAGGCGTCTGATAACGGTCCTGCGGATGTGGTGGTGACCTGGCCGGATGCGGTGTACGTGAACCTGGCCTATGAGCAATTATTCACCAAGATCAACCAGCCCTTCAAAGCGCCGCGGGATGTTTTCGCCAGGGAACATGTGTTACAACATTCCTGGGGGCAATTCGCTGCGGATTACCTGCAATCTTACGGTGTATTGGGTGAGAATATTTTCCGGAACGGCAACCCATCCTACGCACTTTATCTGCCGCCTTATGCGCATTTTTATCCCTCGCGCGGTGAATTGGCGCAACAGTATGGTCTGGATGAGCGCAAACGCTGGGTGTTGATCCCTGAGAATTACGGCGCAGCGTTCTACAGCGAAGCCCGTCTTAAGGAATATATCCGCTCCGGCTCGCCAGAAGCGTATGACTACCGGGAATTCGCCTTAAATTCCTTTCGCCAGGCCATTGTGTGGTGGCAGACGCTGGCTGCGCAGCCGGATGTGGAGGTGATCGTGCGCCCACGACCGGCGATCCCGATGACTGTCTTTGAGCATACCTGCCGCAACACCATCGGGGAGATTCCGGATCGCATGCATATCATCAAGGACGGTTCGGTGCGCGAATGGATTCTGGGTAGCGATCTGGTGATCTCCTCCTACAGCACCACATTGATCGAGGCGGCGATAGCGGATAAACCGGTGTATATGATGGAACCGCTCCCATTTCCGGATTACGTCATCGCGGAGTGGTACGAGCATGTCCCGCGCCTAAAGACATTGGGTGCATTCATCGAAAAGACCAGCATGCCGACCCTTGAGCCCTCTCACTTGCGCCTGCAACACTGGGCCAGGGCGAGCATGCTATCGCATGAGGATGTGATAGGCCGGCTGGCCGGTTGGCTGGCAGCGGTGGTCCAGGGACAAACCCATCTGCCCGCCCGTCCCCCGCAAAATGCATATCCCACAACCGCCTATTCGCAACGCAGTTATTTTGACCGGCACAAACATTTGCTAAACCCGGTTACCCTGCTCAAACGGTTGCGATCCAGGCTGGGCGTCAAGCCGCCCGACGACCCAAGCTTCATGCACGACCAGGATGCATTCACCCAGGCGGATGTGGATGCCAAAACCCGGCGTTGGCAGCAGATACTCGGATGATGAACGGATCATGCGCATTGCACTTTTTCTGCCTTTTTTGAATCTCGGCGGCACCCAGCGGGTGGTCAGCATCATGGCCAATACTTGGGCGGCGAAAGGCTGGGAGGTGACGATCCTTTCGCTGGATGAACAAGGTCAGCAACCGTTTTACCCCCTGGATGAAAGGGTGCGGTGGACGTGTCTGGGAAACGAAAAAGAGGCCGGGAACGCATTGCGCGGTTTTTGGAGCAATCTCAAACGAATTCTTAGGTTGCGTACAGCATTGAAGCAACTTCGACCACACATTCTGGTCAGTTTTCTGATATCGGCCAATGTTCTGGCAGTGGTCGCCAGCCTGGGATTGGGCATTCCTGTGGTGGTTTCTGAGCGCAGCGACCCGCACAAACAGGTGGTGCGGCGCACCTGGTCAGTGATGCGCAGGTTGACCTATCCGCTGGCGCGCCACCTGGTGGTCTTGAGCGAGCATTATCTGCCCTTCTACGTGCCCATCATGGGCCAACGCATCAGCGCCATCGCCAACCCGGCTCTGGTTCCTCCCGCCAGAAGCGAGGTAGGAATCAACCTGCCGGCGGACCGGGTGGTTCTCTCTGTTGGAAGACTGTCACCAGAAAAAGGATTCGACCTGCTCATTCAAGCATTCAGCCGGCTCTGCCAGCATTTTCCGCAATGGCATCTGCTGATTTTGGGCGAAGGCGACCTGCGGTCTGCGTTGCAAAGGCAGGCGGCTGAACTTGGGATTGCAGATCGGGTTCATTTGCCTGGACGTGTGACCAATGTGTATGATTACATGTCTCAGGCTGACCTGTACGTGCTGTCATCGCGTCTGGAAGGATTTGGCATCGTGTTATGCGAGGCGATGGCTTGCGGAATGCCGGTGGTGGCTTTCGAGGCATCCGTGCAGACGGCTGAAATCGTCCGCGACGGCGTGGACGGGATACTGGTTCCGGCCGAAAATGTGGTGTTGCTCGAAAAAGGAATGGCGCAGATGATGGTGGATGAGGCTTTGCGGCGGCGCTGCGGGGAAAATGCGCGCTCCGTCACACAGCGTTTCAGCATGGAGCTTATCCAGTCGCAATGGGAGCAGGTGATTCAAGCCTATGTCCGACCCGAATCATATGAATAAATCAAGTCAGTTTATCGACCGGGCTGCGCAATTGTATCAGCAGGCGCGGCAGAAGCATTGGAACGATTTCGCCCGCAAGACCGATGATTGGCGGGGGTTGGGGGGGTATTATCACCGCCGGCTGGCCGAAGTGTTCCGTTTTCAGATCAACCCGGGCCAGCGCGTGCTGGAGCTGGGCTGCGGATTGGGAGATCTGCTGGCTGCCATGCAGCCGGCTTACGGGGTGGGGATTGATTTTTCGACCGAGATGATTCAACGCGCCAGCCAACGCCATCCGCATCTGCGCTTCATCCAAGCGGACGTTCATTGCCTGGAGATGGACGAAAGCTTCGATGTAATATTGATTTCGGATTTATTAAACGATGTGTGGGATGTGCAGCAGGTGTTGGAAAAGGTGAGTCAGTTGTGTCACGGGCGAACGCGGGTGCTGATAAATTCGTATAGCCGATTATGGGAGTTCCCGCTTGCGGTGGCTGAGAAGCTAAACCTTGCCCGGCCAACCCTTTTCCAGAACTGGCTGACGGTCGCCGATATACACAATCTGCTTTCCCTGACCGGATTTGAGGTCATCCGCACCTGGCGTGAAGTGCTGCTTCCGTTTCGCATTCCTCTGTTGACGCCGGTTTTTAACCAATTTTTGGTGCACTTTTTCCCTTTCAATCATCTCGCATTGACCAACCTGATGGTCGTTCGCCCATTTCCGAAAACTCAAGCTATGGTCAAGCCGCCGAGCGTCAGCGTGATTGTGCCAGCGCGCAATGAGGCAGGCAATATCTCTGGATTGTTTGATCGACTCCCGGAGATGGGCAGCGGCACCGAGTTGATTTTTGTTGAAGGTCATTCCAGCGACAACACCTACGAGACCATCCAGCAGCACATCGCCCTGCATCCTGAGCGGCGCTGTAAACTTTTCCGGCAGGGTGGCAGGGGTAAGGGTGATGCCGTTCGCCTGGGTTTCAGCCAGGCAGAGGGCGATATTCTCATGATCCTGGATGCGGACCTCACCGTTCCGCCCGAGGATTTTCCCCGTTTTTATGAAGCGATCGTCACTGGCAAAGGGGAATTTATCAATGGAGTTCGCCTGGTCTATCCAATGGAAAAACAGGCCATGCGTTTCTTTAATTTTCTCGGGAATAAATTCTTTTCGATTGCCTTCAGCTGGCTATTGGGACAGCCGATCAAAGACACCTTGTGCGGAACGAAAGTCTTATGGCGCAAGGATTATGAGATAATTGCTGCCAACCGGGATTACTTTGGCGATTTTGACCCCTTTGGCGATTTTGACCTGCTCTTTGGGGCAGCCAAAATGGGATTAAAGATTGTGGATCTCCCCATCCGCTACCGGGAGCGTGAATATGGGACCACCAATATTCAACGTTGGAAGCATGGCTGGCTTCTGTTGAAGATGGTGGCTTTTGCCGCCTCGCGCATAAAATTTATCTAGTTGGAAGCGCAGATGAGTGTCAAAAAAGTTCCCCTCAAGTTGTTACCCTATGAGCAATACAGTGGGGTCAACCGGCAAGATCCCATCCGCTTTTATTATTGGCCCATCCTGGGCGGCATGTACCGCAGAAGGGTGGAAATGTGCCTGGATGAGTTATCCGGAGGTGAGAAGGTCTTGGAAATTGGTTTTGGCACCGGCCTTTCTTTTCAGAACCTGGCCGAGATGTATAGTGAAATTTGGGGATTGGATCTGACCGCAGATGTTCAGGCCGTTTCGGAGGGTTTCAAAACACGGGGAATCACTCCTTTTCTGCATAATGGTGATATCCTGCACATGCCCTTCCCGGATCAATCTTTTGATTCGGTGTTGATGATCAGCATCCTGGAACATTTAAAGCCCGTGCAACAGGCGTCCGCCTTTCAAGAGGTAGCACGTGTGCTCAAACCGGGTGGTCAGGCAGTCTACGGTGTGCCCATTGAGCGGCCTTTGATGGTCTTATTGTTTTGGTTGATGGGGGTGAACATTCGCGAGCATCATTATTCCACCGAACAGGATGTGTTCTCTGCCGCGCAGCAAAGCCTCATCTTGTTCCGCCTGAAAACGCTGCGTTTACCGATTCTGGGTGGGGTGTACAAGGTGGGTCATTTCATCAAATCAGAAGCGCAACCGTCTGTCAGCACGGTTGTGGTAAGATAATCTGACCAAGTAACGAAAGCGGGAGGTGGCGGATTGTATCGAGAGAAAAGCGTTGGCGTGGTTGTACCGGCTTACAATGAAGAGGAGTTGATTATCCCCACGCTGAAAGGTGTGCCAGATTACGTGGACTGGATCGTCGTGGTGGATGATTGCAGCCAGGACCGCACCAGCCAGGAGGCAGAAAGGCTGGCAGCAGATGACCCGCGCATCATCCTGATCCGTCATGAGCAGAACCGCGGAGTCGGCGGTGCCATCTCCAGCGGTTATGTCTGGTGCCGTGATCATCAACTGGATATCGCGGTGGTGATGGCGGGGGACAATCAGATGGACCCGGTCGATATGCCCAACCTGCTGGATGCGATCGTTGGCGACAAAGTTGATTACGCCAAAGGCAACCGCCTGTTCACCGGCGAAGCCTGGAAGCTCATTCCGCGCGTTCGCTACCTGGGTAACGCGGCATTGTCCTTTTTGACCAAAATTGCCAGCGGATACTGGCATATCGCTGACTCACAGACCGGTTATACCGCCATCAACCGCAAGGCACTCCAGATGATCCCGCTGGAAGACATCTATCCTCGATACGGCATGCCCAATGACTTGCTGGTGACGCTGAATATTTACCATTTGCGAGTCAAAGATGTGCCGGTCAGACCGGTATATAAAGGTGAAAAAAGCGGTATCAATTTCAACACAATTGTGTTCACCTTGTCTGCGCTGCTGGTGCGTTTATTTTTGCGCCGCATGGTCCAGAAATATGTCATCCGTGATTTTCACCCCCTGATCCTTTTCTACCTGGCAGGTTTTTTGCTCTTGCTGATGGATATCCCGCTGGGGATCCGTTTTCTGGTCAAGTGGATCCAGGACGGTTTCGTGCCGTCAATCACCTTTCTTTCCATTTTATTTTGCACCATTTCGGGGCTGCAATTATCCTTGTTTGGCATGTTGTTTGACATGGAAGCCAACCGGGATTTGAAGGGATCGTGATCTCTTGCGTGATTACACCCTGCGCGCCTATCAGCGTTACCTGTTGGCGATCAAAGTTGCCTATCCGTTGATTATGCGGTTTGACCAATTCCTGCAGGCAGAACCGAAACCGGAGCGGTTTTGCATCATCCGCCATGATGTGGATCGAAAACCGGGCAACGCATTGAAGATGGCGCAGTTGGAACGATCGGTTGGTCTGTCAGCCAGCTATTATTTCCGCAACCGCCGGTCAGTGTTTTCGGCTGAGGTCATCCATGAGGTTCATTCGCTGGGGCATGAGGTGGGTTACCATTACGAATCGCTATCCGATTGCAGTGGCGATATGACCAGGGCGACCCGTGATTTTGAGTTTCATCTGGAGCGTTTCCGGAAAATTGTTCCGGTGGGGACCATTTCGATGCACGGGCGGCCGTTTTCGAAATTTGATAATCGCGATTTATGGCGCAGCCCGGAACGCAGGCGTCTGCTCCGGCAGCGGTATGAGCTGTTGGGAGAGATATACCTGGATATCGATTACCGGGAGATCGCCTATATCGCCGATACGGGTCGAAACTGGTCGCCTGGTCGGGCAAATCTCAGGGATCGCGTTGCGACGGATGTACTGGTTGACTTGCGCGATGGACAGGCGTTGGTCGAAGCGCTTTTCGCTGGCAAATTTCCGCGCTTGGTTTTTCAAATCCACCCCGAACGCTGGACGGATCGACCTTTCGAATGGCTGGCGCAGTGGCTTTTCGATCAGGCTGCCAACTCAGCGAAGAAAGTAATCGATCTGACAAGAGGGTCAGCCTTTTCATGAAGGTCGTCCTTTTTCTGCGTTCACTCAATTACGGCGGCGCCGAGCGCCAGGTGGTGGCTTTGGCGCGCGGCGCGGACCCGGCTCGCTGCCAGATGAGCGTGGTGAGTTTTTACGGGGATGGGCTGCTGCAGCCGGAGCTGGAAAAAGCCGCGATACCGGTGGTTGTGGTTGGTAAAACTGGGCGTTGGGATATCCTCCATTTTTTTCAGCGCCTGATCAGGATCATGCGCCAATCATCACCGAATGTGCTTTACAGTTTCCTCCCGGTGCCAAATGCTGTGGCGGTATTGCTGAAGGTGTGGTTCCCGAAGCTGAAGGTTGTGCTGGGGGTGCGCACCAGCGGGAAGGATTATCGGCGCTACGATTGGACCTACCGCCTCAGTTTTGTTCTTGAGCGGAGGCTGTCGGTTTTTGCTGACCGAATTGTGGTCAACTCTTTGGCCGGGGAAACTAACCTGATCCGGCAGGGTTACCCCGCCAAGAAAATCGTGGTGGTGCACAACGGCATTGACACGCGGGCCTGTTATCCAGACCGCCAGGCCGGGGGAGTGATGCGCAGCCAGTGGGGCATCCCAACTGATGCGCAAGTGGTTGGATTGGTGGGCCGGCTTGACCCAATGAAGGGACATGACCTATTCTTGAAATCAGCGGAAATTTTGATCCAACAGTTTCCGCGCATCCATTTCGTCATGGTCGGCGACGGTTCTGCATCTTATCGTGCTGAGATGGAAGGATTGGCTGAATCGCTGGGGTTGAATCGGCATCTGACCTGGGTGCGGGGGCAGGAGGAAATGCGCGCAGTGTATAACGCGTTTGATTTGCTGTGCATGGCTTCGCTGTTTGGCGAAGGCTTTCCGAACGCAGTGGGAGAAGCGATGGCCTGCGCAGTCCCTTGCGCGGTTACCGCTGTCGGCGATGCGGGGGTTTTGGTGGGCGATTGCGGGCGTGTGGTTCCGCCGGGAGATGCGCAAGAACTGGCGCAAGCCATCAGCTCGCTGATCACCCTATCGCCAACTGAGCGGCAGGCGTTGGGGAACAAAGCCCGCTCAAGGATTGTAGATAATTTCTCGGTTGAGAACATGGTGGCCGCCACCTTATCTGTTCTGGAGGAAGCTTGTCAGAAAACAACCAGACCTTCCTGAACCAGGATAATGCGCTGAAGGTGGCGCACATCATCACCGATGTGGCCATGGGCGGGGCGGAAATGATGTTGTATAAACTTCTTTCTGCCATGCACCGCGAGGCATTTCCGGCAGCGGTCATCTCGCTTCGGGGTGACGGGGTGATTGGCGAGCGCATCCGGGCGCTGGGGATCGGCGTGCGTTGTTTGAACATGCATCCGGGAATCCCCAACCTACCGGCATGGTGGCGGCTGGTTGAATGGCTGCGTGATTTCCGTCCTCAGGTGGTGCAAACCTGGATGTACCACGCTGACCTGTTGGGCGGACTGGCGGCACGTTTTGTCGGACAGAGGTCAGTGATCTGGAATATTCGCAACAGCACATTGGACGATACACACACCCGCCGCAGCACCCGCCTGGTGGTCAGGATGTTGGCATTGCTCTCCGGGAGCATTCCCTGGCGAATTGTTTCCTGCTCAGCGCAGGCGGCTGCCATCCACCAGGCGTATGGTTACCGCCGGGAAAAAATGCAAGTGATTCCCAACGGATTCGATGTGGACCTGTTCTTTCCCCGGCCTGACGCGCGTTCATCTGTGGCGCGCGAGCTGGGATTGGATGACGGTGGGCGTTGGGTGGGTTGTTTCGCCCGCTTTGACCCGCAGAAAGATCATCTTAACTTCATCCAGGCTGCGGCATTACTTCAGCGCGAAATTCCGAAGGTTCATTTTCTGCTTTGCGGCGACGGCATCAATGGGCAGAACCGGCAGCTTGTAGGCTGGATAGAAGAAGCCGGACTAGGCAGCGCGGTTCACCTGCTCGACCGGCGAGAGGACATTCCGCGGCTGCTGTCAGCGCTGGATGTGCTGGCGGTGTCCTCGGCTTACGGCGAGGCCTTTCCCAATATTGTTGGCGAGGCGATGGCTTGCGAAATCCCCTGCGTGGTGACCGACTTGGGAGACTCGCGCGAGATTGTGTCTGACACGGGGCGGGTGGTGCCTGCGCGCAATGCGAAGGCGCTGGCGCAAGGAATGTTGGAAATTTTACGGCTCTCATCCGAAGCGCATGCACGCTTGGGGCAGTCAGCCCGCCAGCGCATTGAACATACCTATGCGCTGCCGCAGGTGGTTGAACAATATGCGCAGCTTTACCGTTCAGCCGTGAATCCAGTACCCATGGATCGGAAAACCGATGCACATTAACTATCTGTATTGCCTGGAATGGGCTAAAAGAGTTAACGACCAGGATCCGGGCGCAAAAATATTGGATTACGGCTGCGGGGTGGGCAAAGTGGTCGAAGAAGGCCGCAAACGCGGAATGGATTTGTACGGGTCGGATGTTTTTTACCGGGATACGATCCGGGTGAAAGCCGCGCGCACCGGGCTGCTGGGTACTTACATTCGCGAGATGAAAGATGACCGGATTGATTTTGAGGATGACACCTTCGATCTGGTACTGAGCAACCAGGTGTTCGAGCATGTCAGCGATTTGTCCGCAACGCTTGCCGAAGTGAGGCGGGTGTTGCGGCCGGGCGGATTGCTGCTGGCCCTGTTCCCTTCACGGGAGGTGTGGCGCGAAGGGCATTTTGGCATCCCCTTCAGCCATAAGATGCGTCCGGGGTCACGGTTTCGATTTGCTTATACGTTTGCGCTACGCTGGCTGGGTTTTGGACGTTTTACAGGCAAGTTAACCCCGCGCGAATGGGCGCGGACCAAGCTGGATTGGATTGATACGTTTTGTTATTACCGGCCCTATCAGGAAATCCATACGGTATTCAATGAATTCTTTAAGTTTGAGCGCATTGAGCCGGATTACCTGGATTACCGGCTGCGAACCGGCTCACGGCTCATCCGGACGCCGGGTAGAATCTTCTTGGGCATGCCGGGAGGGAAACAATTGGTACAAGCTGTGTTCTTCCGGCTGGCGGGTTTAATCTTTTTAGCCCGTAAGGTATAGACCTTCGCCCATTTCTTTCCAATTGGATATGGTTGCTCTTAAAAATGCCTGATAAAGCCTCCTTCCTACGCCGTGTTCCGCTTCATCCGTTTGTGATGGCTGCTTTCTCTGTGCTGGGTCTGTATGCGGTCAACGCTCGAGAAGTTGCTTTCCATGTGATCTGGCGACCACTGCTCGCGGCTGAATTGTTTGTCGTGTTGTTCTTTGTGATTTCTCTTGTCCTTTCCCGAAACATACAGCTTGCAGGACTGCTGGCGGCTGCCGTTGGCCTGTTGTTCATTTCTTATGGGCATGTTTACAACTTGCTAGTGGGCGGGGGCATCTTCCTGGGGCGCAACCGTTATCTGATCCCACTATTCTTTTTGATGCTTGCTCTGGCTTTCTTTTGGCTAACCCGCCCGCGCCGCAATCTGTCCAGTCTAACCGTGCTGGCGAATTGGGCGGCGATCATCCTGTTCGTCATCTCCCTGCTTCAAATAAGCAGCTACTGGATTCGGCGTTTATACAACCAGACTCGCCTTAATATGGACACTCCAAAGGTTGAGACTTTCCAAACATCCGAGAAACAACCCGATGTGTATTACATCGTTCTGGATACCTATTCCCGCTCGGATGTGTTGCTGGATGTAATGGGGTTTGACAATCAAGGGTTTATGGATGGCCTTATAGAGCAAGGTTTTTATATTGCCGAATGCAGCGCTGCAAACTATCCATCCACCAATATTTCACTGGCATCTTCGCTGAATATGCAATATTTACAGGAGATGGCTGCCATCCTGCCGGTTGGCGTGAGCATAGATGATAGCATGCCGGCGCTGTTGAAACACAGTCTGGTGCGGCAGCAATTTGAGCAGGCTGGTTACCGCGTCGTGGCTTTCGCCACCGGTTATGATTGGCTGGAGTGGACGGACGCCGACACGTTTCTCACCCCGCAAAATAATCGCAGTTTAATCAAGCAATTGAACCCCTTTGAAGCCATGTGGCTTCAAACCACGGCTGCAACCATTCTCAATGATGTTCAAGCGCTTATGCTCCACGATCTCACCCGGCAAATGCGCAATCCCACCAGCGAGCATGTGCAACGGCAGTTGTTGCTGCTGGATACGCTCGACCAGGCCGGGCGCATGCCGGGGCCCAAGTTTGTGTACGCGCATGTGATGATCCCCCACGGACCGTTGGTTTTCCGCGCCGACGGCAGCTTGAACCCCGATCCTCCCGATATAGATCAGGGAAAGGCTGCGGCGGGGTGGGAGGAATATCTCGGGCAGGTGGAATTCATTAATGGTCGAGTCTTAAGACTGGTCGCGAAAATACTGGACGAATCGCCTGAGCCGCCCGTGATCATTCTGCAGTCCGATCACGGGGTCAAAGGGCACCGATTCCCCATCTTGAACGCCTTTTTTCTTCCGACACATGCAGGCCGGGATCTCTTATACCCATCCATCTCGCCGGTCAACACTTTCCGGGTGGTGTTCAACGCCTATTTTGGCGCGGCGTATCCGCTCCTGGAGGATCGACAATATGAGCCGCTGGATCAATCATTGGAAGAATACCGTCCCGCGGATGAGCAATTGCCATATTGTGCTCCCGTGTTATACTGAACCGGCAAGGCTGAGCGCATGTGTGGAATAACCGGCTTCTTAAATCTATCCACCCGTTTTTCACGGGATGAATTGGTTGCCTGGGTCGCCCGCATGGCGGAGCAGATCCGCCACCGCGGACCGGATGACAGCGGGGTTTGGGTGGATGAAGGCGCGGGGATCGGCTTGGGTTTTCGCAGGCTGGCCATCATTGACCTGACCCCCACCGGTCACCAGCCCATGCTCTCGGCGGACGGGCGTTATGTGATCGTCTTTAACGGTGAGGTGTACAACTTCAGCGCGTTGAAAGAAGATCTGACCCAGCTCGGTCATACTTTTCGTGGGACCTCAGACACCGAAGTGATGCTGGCAGCGGTGGTCGAATGGGGGCTGGAGAGTGCCGTAAAGCGCTTCAACGGGATGTTTGCCTTTGCGCTGTGGGACCGCAAGGAGCGCTGCCTGTACCTGGTGCGCGACCGTTTGGGGATCAAACCCCTTTATTTTGGCTGGATGGGCAGTACGTTTATATTTGGCTCCGAATTAAAAACGCTTGCCGTGCATCCCGATTTTCATGGTCATGTGGACCGCAACGCGCTCGCCTCATTTTTACGATTCAATTACGTTCCCACCCCATATTCAATTTTTAAGCATGTGCGCAAGCTGGAACCCGGGACAATCCTGCGCGTGGATGCAGCGTCAGGGCCGGGACAATTCAATAGCCAGGTGTATTGGTCGGCGCGAGAAGTGGTTGAGAACGGTATCCAGGAGCCGTTTGTGGGCGGCGATCAGGAAGCGGCGGATACCCTGGAGAATCTGCTGCGCGATTCCATCCGCTTGCGGATGATTGCGGACGTGCCGCTGGGAGCTTTCCTCTCCGGAGGCGTGGATTCATCAACGGTTGTGGCGCTGATGCAGACGCAGTCGAGCCTGCCAGTTAAAACCTTCACCATCGGATTTGAAGAGGACAGTTTCAATGAGGCTGTACACGCGAGGGCGGTGGCGCGGCATCTAGGGACCGAGCACACCGAGCTTGCACTCACTCCGGCTGAAGCCCGGGCGGTGATACCTTTGCTGCCGCAGATTTATGATGAACCTTTTTCCGATTCCTCACAAATACCCACTTTTCTCGTCTCAAGACTCGCCCGTCAGCACGTGACGGTCAGTCTTTCAGGGGATGGGGGCGACGAGTTGTTTGCGGGTTACAACCGCTACACCTGGGTGGGGCGGTTGTGGAAATCCATAGGCTGGATGCCCATGCCTGCCCGCCGTGCGATCGCGCGGTTGATTGCCAGCCTGACTCCAGCGCAATGGGAGCGGTTATTACGGTTCAGCGGATATTCAGAGCCGGGCGAAAAAATGCGCAAGCTGGCCGAAGCGCTTCCAGCCGCTAATCCAGAGGCAATCTATCAGCGGTTGGCTTCCCATTGGCATGAGCCGCAAGCGGTGGTGAATGGTGGCGTCGAATGGTCGCTGCCCGATTTGTCCAGCGAGCGCTGGCCCAAGGGGGCGGACACCTTACAGCGCATGATGTACTTTGACCTGGTGTCGTATCTCCGCGATGATATTCTGGCCAAGGTGGACCGCGCCAGCATGGCCAACAGCCTTGAAGCGCGCGTGCCGCTGTTGGACGACCACCGCGTGGTGGAGTTTGCCTGGCGGCTGCCAACCCATCTCAAGATACGCGAGGGGCAGTCTAAATGGCTGCTGCGCCAGGTGCTGTACCGGCATGTGCCGCGGACGTTGATTGAACGCCCCAAACAGGGGTTTGGCATTCCGATAGATGACTGGCTGCGCGGACCATTGCGAGGCTGGGCGGAGGAATACCTGTCTGAGGCGCGCATACGCCGTGAAGGCATCTTCTTTGTCGACCCCATCCGCCGAAAATGGCAGGAACACCTGGAAGGCCGCCAGAACTGGCAGTATTACCTGTGGGATATATTGATGTTTCAGACCTGGTATGCGGAGCATAAGTCGTGGATCAGCCCGTGAGAGTGCTGCTGTTTGCCAATTCGGACTGGTACCTGTATAATTTTCGGCTGCCGCTTGCCCTGGCATTGAAGCACCAGGGTTATGAAGTTGTACTGGTTTCACCGCCTGGCATCTATGCCTCCAGGATCGAAGAAGCCGGGCTGCGCTGGATTTCCCTGCCTTTCAGCCGCCGCGGCTCGAACCCGTTCACCGAAAGTGATGTGGTCTGGCGTCTGCACCGCCTATACCGGCAAGAACGCCCGCAGATCGTGCATCATTTCACCGTGAAATGCGTCCTGTATGGTTCGCTGGCCGCGCATCTGAATGGCATCCGCCAGGTGATCAACGCGGTCACGGGGTTGGGATATGTGTTCATCGGCAGCAAGCCCGGCACGTTCTTCTTACGCCCATTGGTGCGATTGATGTACCGGCTGTCATTGCGCGGGACTCGAGTGGTTTTTCAAAATGTAGAAGACCAGGATATTTTCCTGAGCAATCGGCTGGTTAGGCATGACCAGGTGCATTTGATTGAAGGATCTGGCGTGGATACGCAGCGTTTCGTTCCGAGCGATTTTCCGCCGGAGCCGGTGGTGGTTGTGCTGCCGGCGCGTATGCTCTGGGATAAGGGCGTGGGGGAATTCGTCCAGGCGGCGCGGATACTGAAATCACAGGGTGTCCATGCCCGCTTTGCCCTGGTGGGCAACACTGATTCGGGCAATCCAGCCGCAGTTCCGTCTGCCAAACTGGCAGAATGGGACCGGGAAGGTGTGGTGGAGCTATGGGGCTGGCAGGAGGATATGCCCGCGGTGTATCGCAATGCGCATGTCATCTGCCTGCCGTCTTATCGGGAAGGACTCTCGCGCACGCTGGTTGAAGCGGCTGCCTGCGGGCGTCCGCTGGTCGCCTCAGATGTACCCGGCTGCCGCGGGATTGTTTATAATGGAGAAAATGGGATGTTGGTACCGCCGCGTGATGCAAATCAACTGGCGGCTGCCCTTGCCTGCTTGATTGCCGATCCGCAACTGCGTCGACAGATGGGTGAGTGCGGACGGCGTCTGGTGGAGGATAAATTTTCGGCGCAAAAGATCATTGAACAAACCATC
>CAZCBJ010000038.1:0-24266 GCA_964496705.1 uncultured Anaerolineaceae bacterium
AAAGCTGCTGGCACGCATCCCCGAATGGCATACACGCCTGCCGGGACAAAGCGTCTTAACCCCCCACCCGGGCGAAATGAAGGCGCTGACTGGGTTGGAAATATCCGAGATCAACCAGAATCGTGTGGAGGTGGCAAGGAAATTTGCGCAAATCTGGGGGCAGGTGGTGATTCTGAAAGGTGCGATCAGCGTGATCGCCGCCCCGGATGGCCGTTCAGCCGTGATCCCGGTGGCCACATCAGCTCTGGCACACGGGGGAACCGGGGATGTGCTGGCGGGCATGCTGGCGGGGCTGAAAGCGCAAGGATTGGCAGCCTATGAGGCCTCGGTGTGCGCTGCCTGGATTCATGCGCAGGCTGGACTGACCGCAGCCGATTGGATGGGACACCCCGCGGCGGTGCTTGCCAGTGACTTGCTTGACTCCATAGGAGAGGTGCTCGAATCCCTGGAAGGTTGACAAACACCAAGACCCGAAAAGCTGCCGACACGGCTTTCGGGTCTTGAGTTGTGTGTTGTCAAACGAATTAACTGGCTGCGGCTTCTTCGCCCACTTCGGGTGAGGACTCTTCGAGGGTGACCTGGGCTCGACCCAATTTCTCATTCACCCGCTGCTTTGCCGTGCTGATTCCAGTGGTCACTTTTTCTTTGGCTTGCCCAGCAACTTCCTTGCCTTTGGTAGCTACTTCACTGGCGACTTCTTTGCTTTTTACCATCATCTCATCGGCAGTTTTTTCTGCCTGATCACGCAATTCAATCGCCTTCTCTTTGATTACCGCGCGAGTCTCTTCGCCCGATTGCGGCGCCAGAAGAAGCGCAACGACCGCGCCGGTCAATCCGCCGACCACAAAACCGAGAAGAAAAGCTCCGAAATCATCATGATCTGACATGGTTATTCTCCTTTACGTTTGAAATGTTGTTGTTGACGAAGCTGGACCGTTGCTTATTTTCGTCCTGGTTTGAGAAAATCTGACAAACGTTTGAAGGCTGCGATGTATTCGTTCAGTTTGATGACAGGCTCAGCCAGGTTATCACTCAAGAATTTGACGGTGCCGCGCAGTGTGTTGACTGTTTCGTTGGTGGAGTTAAGGATTGGCTTGATCTCGTGTTGAAGCAGGTTAATCAGGATGGATAACTGGATGGTGAGGATCACCAATGCAACGCCAATGACCAGCGATTCTAGAGCCATGAAGATGATGAAAACATCCCGCACCTGAGCTGTCCGCGCAGCTTGATCTTCCTGAAGTAAGAGTACCGCGCCGGTGACCAACAGGCCCAGGACGATCAGGGCGGCGATCCCCAAACCAACCAAGGCTGCTTTGTTTTGCACAGTCTTTGAAGCGGGTTGTTCCACAGGTGGCTCGGTGGTTATGGGTGCCGGCGCAGGTGGGGTAGTGCCTTCTTGTGAGTCGTCGGGTTGCAGATTTTCCGGTATTTCGTCAGCCATGGTGAATAGATTATAACATAAAGAGGTTGGTGGCTGCACATGTCAAGCAGGGTAATAAATAAGAATATTATCATAAAAATACTAAAATACGCCTTGCGTGGTATAATAACAGTAGACGATTTATTATAATTTTTATGAAACTATTGACAAATATTATTGCGCGTGCGATAATGCGCTGATTAATTTGCCAACCTCAGGAGTTGCACGAATGTCTCAATTGGAAATTCGCAATTTGCATGTCAGTATTGAGGATCGCGAGATCCTTAAAGGATTCTCACTCACTGTGAGTCAGGGTGAGGTGCATGCAATCATGGGTCCAAATGGGACGGGAAAGTCAACCCTGGCGTATACCTTGATGGGTCATCCGGCCTACACTGTGACCGAAGGTGAGGTGTGCTTCAAGGGCCAAAACCTGCTCGATTTGGAAGCGGATGAGCGCTCGCGCATGGGCTTATTTCTGGCGTTTCAATACCCGGTGGCTATTCCCGGGGTGACCGTAGCCAACTTCTTACGCACCGCTCTGAATTCCCGCCGACGCGCAGCCAACCCAGAAGATAAGGGGATCGGGATCCCTGAGTTCCGGAAACTGCTGCGCCAAAAGATGGAGGGCTTAAAAATGGATCCGGCTTTTGCGGGTCGGTATCTGAACGACGGCTTTTCGGGCGGTGAAAAAAAGCGCGCTGAAATACTTCAGCTTGCAACCTTAGCCCCTGAAATAGCCATTCTGGATGAAACCGACTCGGGGCTGGATATTGACGCGCTGCGAATCGTATCCGAAGGAGTTAATGCGCTGCGCGGCCCCGACCTGGGCGTCATGTTGATCACTCATTACCAGCGCATCCTCAATTACATCAAACCCGACGCGGTGCATGTGATGCTGGGCGGGCGGATTGTCGAGTCAGGCGGGCCGGACCTGGCGTTACATCTGGAAGCGCATGGATACGATTGGGTGCGGGAGAAATACGAAAACGCTAATCATGGCAGGTAATTTTTTACAGGTATAAACATCGGGAGCCATTCATGACCAACCAGTCAGATATTCTCGAAAACATCGGCGACTACAATCGATTTGGGTTCAGCGACCCGGAAACTTACGTTTTTAAAGCTCAGAAAGGTCTCAATCGGCAGGTCGTTGAGCAGATTTCTGCCATGAAGGGCGAGCCGCAATGGATGCTGGATTTCCGCCTGAAGGCCTTGAGGCACTTTCAAAGTCGGTCCATACCCACCTGGGGGGCGGATCTTTCTGGATTGAACCTGGATGACATTTATTTTTATGTAAAACCAACCGATGCCGAAGGCCGTTCTTGGGATGATGTTCCCGATACAATCAAGCGCACGTTTGATAAATTGGGCATCCCGGAGGCAGAGCGTAAGTTCCTGGCAGGTGTCGGAGCGCAATATGAATCTGAAATGGTGTATCACAGCATCCAGGAACACCTGGCAAAACAGGGCGTGATTTTCCTCAGTATCGAAGAGGGTTTACGGCAGCATCCAGATTTATTTCGCCAGTATTTCAGTACGGTCGTCCCAATTGAGGACAACACCTTTGCAGCGCTGAATTCGGCCGTCTGGTCGGGTGGGTCATTTGTTTATGTGCCCAAAAATGTGAAAGTTGATTTACCCTTGCAGGCTTATTTTCGTTTGAATGTTGCCAATATTGGACAGTTTGAGCGCTCGCTGATCATCGCTGACGAAGGGGCTCAGGTTCATTATGTCGAAGGCTGCACAGCGCCGCAATATACCACGGATTCTTTTCACAGCGGCGTCATCGAAATTATTGTAAACCGCGGAGCGCGTGTACGCTATACCACCATTCAGAACTGGTCCACCAATGTCTATAATCTGGTGACTCAACGCGCGCTGGTGAATGAGCAAGGCACCATGGAATGGGTAGATGCCAATATGGGCTCGAAGGTGACCATGAAGTATCCATCTTGCTATCTTTTGGGCAAGGGCGCAAGAGGCGAAATTTTATCGGTAGCGTTTGCCGGTCCGGGCCAGCATCAGGATGCGGGCGGGAAAATGATCCACTTTGCTCCACACACCAGCAGCAAGATCACCTCCAAGTCCATCAGCCGCGGTGGTGGGCGCGCATCTTACCGTGGTTTGTTGAAAGTGTATAAAGGCGCCACAAATGTGAATTCCAATGTGGTGTGTGATGCGCTGCTGCTGGATGCGCAATCACGCTCGGATACATACCCGTACATCGAAGTAGATGAGGAAGATGTGACCATCGGGCATGAGGCATCGGTGTCCAAGGTCGGAGAGGAACAACTCTTCTATCTCATGAGCCGCGGTTTGAATGAGGAAGAGGCCACCACCATGGTCGTCTCGGGATTTATCGAACCGCTGGTCAAGGAACTTCCCATGGAATACGCCGTCGAGATGAACCGGTTGATCCAGCTTCAGATGGAAGGATCGATCGGGTAGGACCGCACATATGCCTGAAACAAAAAGAGTCATCCTGCGCACCCGAAGAACAGAGCCTTTCCAGGCTAATGATTTCGATTTTAACGTGAGCAATCTGCCGGCATGGGCTAACAGCTATCATCACACGGCCTATGAAATTTTTTGCTCGCTGCCGCTTCCCACTGTGCAGGAAGAGGCCTGGCGCAGAACTGATTTGCGCCATCTTCCGGTAGGTGCATTTCGCCTGCCCAATCAGGTGGAACACCTCGAACAAGCCCCGGTTCCGGATGGGCTGCTCCAGCCATTGACCGCTGAAGTGCACGGCGGTGAGGTGGTGTTGATGCCCGGCGGTCATCAGGTGCAAGTCTCTCCTGAGCTGGAACAAAAGGGTGTGGTTTTCACAGATCTGGGCACTGCATTTGAGCGCTATCCTCACCTGGTTGAGAAAATCCTTGGCAGGATTGTCAGGCCAGACGAGGGCAAATTTGCAGCCCTGGCAGGCGCGCTGGCGCAATCAGGAGTGCTTCTTTACGTACCGCGTGGTATATCGGTCGAGCAACCCTTGCACAGTCTGGTGTGGGGCGCGGGCAGCTACCTGGCACACCTATCTCATTTGTTGGTTTATCTGGATGAGGGCGCTTCAGCCACCTATGTGCATGAATCTGCCTCGCCATTCGAGCGTGATGACGCACTGCATGCCGGGATCGTGGAAATTTTCGTTGGTCCGTCAGCCTCGCTGCAATTTGTTGAATTGCAATCGTGGGGCGAGCATGTGTGGAATTTCAGCCATGAACGAGCCCACCTGGAACGGGGTGCGAGGCTGGATTGGATTTTCGGCGCCATTGGCAGCCGACTGACCAAGAACTTTTCGGAGATCAACCTGGCCGGCGAGGGCAGCTTGGGCAAAATGTCGGGGTTCTACTTCACCAATCACAGCCAGCATCTGGACCACGACACACAGCAAAATCATCTGGCCCCTCATACCACCAGCGATCTTCTGTTCAAGGGTGCACTGTTGGATCAGAGCCGCTCTGTCTGGCAGGGGATGATCTATGTGGCGCCGGGTGCAGACAAAACCGACGGATATCAAGCCAATCGCAACCTGGTGCTCAGTCATCAGGCGCGGGCCGATTCTATTCCCGGTTTGGAAATACTGGCCGACGACGTTCGCTGCACGCATGGTGCGACTGTCGGAAGAATCGATCCTGGGATGGTTTTTTATCTGCTCAGCCGCGGCATCCCGAAAATTGAAGCGCAGCGCTTGATCGTTGAAGGGTTCTTTGATCCGATCATGCAGCGCATTCCATTTGATGGCGTTCGCAGCCGGTTTGAACGGGCAATACATGAAAAAATGGAAACCTTCATGGGATGAGAAGAAATTATTCTTTTCGCCCATGTTAAAATGATTGGAATAGAAATAATGAAAAGGAGTTTACGCATGGCCTCTGTCCCCTTTATGAAACCGCCGGAACCTGAAGGAACCTTTGATGTTGGCGATACCGTTGAAGTGTTTTGCGATCACGAAAAGAACAATCAACGAATCCGCGGCTGGGTGAAGGGGATTGTGGTTCAAGTGGATTCGAAGATGGTAGCGGTTCAATTCCGCTCCAATGTCTATCTGACTGATGGATGGATGGTACCGGACCACATCCTGTGGTTCCCGACAAATTCGGAGCATTTGCGTCCGGTGCAAAAACGCGGCGTTCAAGCAGAACAACTTTAAGCATCTTGCCTGAGGGTCCCGATATGATGATCGATCTCCAGCAACTGGATATTGACCGAATCAGGCTAGATTTTCCTGTGCTTACTCGCGAGGTTCGTCCGGGCGTGAAGCTGGTCTATCTGGATTCGACTGCCACCGCGCAAAAGCCCGTCAGTGTGATCCAGGCAATGGAGCAATATTACCGCCTTTCCAATGCCAATATTCACCGCGGGGTTCACACGCTGGCTGAAGAAGCAACCGCAATGTATGAAGAGGCGCGCGAAAAGATTGCGGCGTTCATCGGCGCGCGGAAACCGCGCGAGGTGATTTTCACCCGTAACACCACAGAATCCATCAACCTGGTCGCTTATAGTTGGGGCGGCAAGCACCTACGCCCGGGCGATTTGATCGTCTTGACCGAAATGGAGCATCATTCCAACCTGGTTCCCTGGCAGATGCTGGCCGAACGGAGTGGCGCGCGACTGGAATTCATCCCGGTCACATCGGATGGCTTGCTGGATATGGAGATTTTTCAACAATTATTGTCTTTGTCTCCCAGGCTGGTGGCTTTCACGCACATGTCCAATGTGCTAGGAACGATCAATCCTGCCAAACAAATGATCGCAGCAGCAAAGGCAGCCGGAGCGGTAACGCTGGTGGACGGCGCTCAATCCGTTCCGCATTTTGCAGTGAATGTTCAGGAACTGGATGTGGATTTCCTGGCATTTTCTGCGCACAAAATGTGCGGTCCGACCGGTATCGGTGTTCTATACGGCCGTGAGTCGCTCCTGGAGGCGATGCCGCCTTTCCTGGGCGGGGGCGACATGATCCGTAAGGTTCTTCTTCGGTCATTTGCCCCCAATGATTTGCCGCACAAGTTTGAAGCCGGAACGCCAGCGATTGCTGAGGCGGTTGGCTTCGGCGCGGCAATTGATTATCTGAACAGCGTAGGGATGGACAGGGTGACGGCGTACGAACATGAGCTGGTTGCCTACGGCATGGAGCGCCTCAGCGAGATACCCAACCTAAGCATGATTGGCCCGGGTGCAGACCAACGGGGCGGGGTGATTTCTTTTACGCTGGGCGATATCCACCCGCATGACGTGGCACAGATACTAGATCGTGAAGGAATCGCTGTGAGAGCCGGGCACCACTGCGCCATGCCGCTGCACCAGAAATTTGGGTTGACCGCGACCACGCGGGCAAGCTTTTATCTGTATTCAACCAGGGAAGAAATCGATTGTCTTGCAGCCGGTCTTTTAAAGGTGCTGGCTGTATTTTCCTAAATAGCAACACATACTGCCAGGGATAAACCAGCATGGATGATCTATACCGGGAAATAATCATCGAGCGATATAAGAATCCTCAATATCGAGGTGAACTGGATCCAAACGATATCAGTTTTGAAGATGAGAATCCGTTATGCGGAGATCAAATTCGTATAGATTTACGTGTAAATGAAAACGGGGTGGTTACCGAAGCTGCATTTAGCGGGCATGGCTGCGCGATCTCGCTGGCCTCTGCTGACCTTCTCCTGGAAACGGTAATTGGGAAGACGCTTGAAGAAGTGAAGGCGATGAACCGGCAGGATGTGTTGGATAACCTGGGCATCGAGTTGGGGCCGGTTCGCCTGAAGTGTGCGATGTTGTCCTTGAAGGTGTTAAAAGCAGGCGTGTATGGCATGGGGCAGGCATCTGACAGCTTGGTGGAGGATGAGGAATGAGCCAGACTGCTGAGTTTGACTTATCGAAATATGAATTTTTTGAAGTCGCCGGGGTTGATGATCTCCCTGCAGGTGAACGTTTGTTTCTGGAAATAGACGGTAAGCCGATCGTGGTTTTTAATATCACCGGCAAATTGTTTGCCATCGGGGATGTGTGCACACATGACAATAACCCGCTGGGGGAGGGGGAACTGGACGGGTATCAGATCATCTGCCCGCGGCATGGAGCCCGTTTTGATGTGCGTGACGGGCGGGCGTTGCGCTTGCCGGCTGTTCGACCCGTGCCGGCTTATCCGGTGAGAGTGGTGGGCGATGTGATTAAAATTGGTCTTCCGATTGATGCGTCTTAACTGCGCCAGGACCCACCCTCGCAACTGAACTTTCCAATCACCCGCAAGGTGTCAAAGCCTTCAGCGAATCGCCTTTCGGCCAAAGCGCCGTGGCGGACGCAGGTGGCGCGGGTGATATTGGGATCGAAATAATACTTGCTTTCGTAGGTCTTGTATTCGCTCAGCGCGCGGATTTTTGTTTCCACATCTTCTTCGGTCACTTCGACCAGGAAATTGGGGAAGAAACCATAACTTGAACGGATCACGTCAAACCCGAGTACGGTTGTTCCGCGGAACGCGCGGAGACATTCGTCGGTGACGGTCGCATGGTCCTGGTGAATATCTGCTTTGGTGTGGGTGAAGATCATCTCCGGTTTAAATTGGCGATTCATCTCAAACAGATATTCCAGAATTTCCTGGCGAAAATGAGGAAAACGGCGGGTTTCAAAGGTCTGGAGGATGATATTCTTCTCAGGCACTCCCAGCACAGCCATGCTGCGATAATGTTCCGCGACAACTTGAGTCAAGGCCGGGTTTTTCTGATTATCTGAAAGGGTCACACACAAAACATCGGTCTGTTTGACGATGTGGGCAATTAAAGCGCCGCTGCCGATTTCAATGTCGTCCGGATGGGCGCCAACAAACAAGACCCTGCGGCCGAAAAAAGAGAAATCGTTATTCATCTGACTTTGACTATTTTGTCGCCAGAAAACCACCCACAACTTTGGTCATGACCAGTTTCCCATCCCGAGCCAACCGCTGTTGGGCAACCAAGTGGATTTTTTGCATGATGTCTTCAAACTCTTCCTTGTTTTGGAAAAAAGAACTCCACAATTTGCGGTCCTCAGAGAGCGACGCACGGGTATAGGCCATAAAAGGGTCCGCGCTGTTGAAGGTCAATGGGTTTTCGAATATGTGCACATCCACGCTGGCAAATTGCTGCCGGATGGTAGAAAGGAACTCAGTGTCGTAGCGGCTGCTGCCCGGCATGGGTGGGATGGGTTTGTTATCGGTGGCTTCGCGAATGATATCGTAAAATAACAGTTTGTTCTGAGGCATCGGGCCGGTGGTGAAAAGACGTCCGCCCGGTTTCAACACTCGGTGCATCTCAGCGATGGTGAAAGGCACATTCTCAGCATAATAAATGGCAAAACAGCAAGAGACCAGGTCAAACTGTTGATCATCCAGAGGAAAACGCAGATTGAAATTCAAGTCCATAAAATTCAACCCGGCGCCGCGCTTCTCTTTTTCTGCCAAAGCCTGATCAAGAAGCTCCCGGTTCACATCTCCCCCGGTGATATCCGCGTTGCCCTGTAAAGTATCATAAAAAGAAAAACATTGCTTACCCGAACCGCAGCCTACATCCAGAATGCGTATTCCTGGCTTAAGCGCAAGTAGTTCCAGCATCCATTGGTCAATATCCCGGCCGCCAAATTTGGAGTGAATTTCAATTCGTGTGGCAAGGTCCGAAATGGTTTCCTGATAGTTGATTTTCATTTGTCATCCTTTCTGATTGTTATTTTGCGGGGGCGGTCTTAAAGACAAAATCCCAGACGGGAGAGCTGACCCCATATCGGGCATTCGGGGACTTGAAATGGTGCTGCATATGGTAGCGTTTGATGTATTTGGCATAGCCAGCGCGCATGGGGAAATGATGGGTTGCGTAGTGGGTCAGATCATAGATCAGGTAACCGATCAAGAACGAGGCAAAAATCACCCCGGTCCAATGTGGCGCACCGAAGGCTACGCTGATCACCAGATAAAAAAGCCCGTAGAAAATTGCGGCCAGCGGAATACTGACGACAGGCGGCATCACCAGGCGGGTCTTGCATTGCGGTTGGGCGTGATGAACACCGTGGAACAGAAACGTGATGCGCTGACCAAGCTCAGACTTGGTATGGAAGTGAAAAACGAAGCGGTGCAGCAAGTATTCGGACAGCGTCCATAGAAATAATCCGATCAGGAACGCTGGAAGCACGAACCAGGCTGAAGAGGCGGCGGGCCGGATCAGGATGCCACGGACGAAGAAGAAAATTGCCACCGGCAGCCAGATGACCGTCACCGTTACCGGGCTGATATGGGAGAAAAATTCCAGGAAATTCGATTTGAATAATCGGGTCGGCTCATCGTCGCGGTTAATCGTCTGGGCGGGCATCATCTCATCTCGGACTATAAATTCGAGCTATTATACCCTAGCTTTTTGCTAACCATACATGATTATCGTCATGTTTTTAACCAATGTTTTGTATACTAAAATGTAATATTTGACCGGTCATGGATAACTCACTCACGCCAGCAACGAATAAAGAGCAAAACAGTCAGCCATACGTTCGTCTATTGCGCAACCGGAATTTTCTGGCTTTGTTGTTGGGGCAGTTAATTTCTTTTATTGGTGATTATTTTATTTTTCTGGCTCTGCCAATCATCATCAATCGTCTGACACAGTCCACCATGATGGTGGGGCTTTCATTCATGTCCAACGCAATCCCGACTTTGCTGCTGGGACCCATCGCGGGAGTATTTGTAGATCGTTGGGACCGCCAGAAAACGATGATCGCAGCGAATGTGCTGCGCGCCAGCATCGTCCTTTTTGGTTTATTGGTGCAAACCCGCGAGCAGGTCTGGATGCTGTATATGATTGGTTTTCTGATGGCCTGCACCAGCCAATTCTTTTACCCCTCACGCAATGCAGTCTTACCGCTGATCGTTGAGGATCAGGAGGATTTGCTGACCGCCAACGGTCTGATGCAAATCATCATGACGGTGGGGTTGCTGGTGGGCCCGGCATTGGCGGGCTTTTCGATCGGTCTATGGGGCGAGAAAATTGCCTTTTTTGCCAACGCAGCAGGGTTTGGCTTTTCGGCAATCGCCATTCTGACCATGCGGGTTCCGCGCACGACCAGCGGCACCAGCGCCAACAACATCGCGCTGGTCTGGCTGGAATTGTGCGATGGGCTTGCTTATCTATTTAAGAGTCGTATTTTGGTAGGGGTGATGATCTGCTTGAGTGTGGTGATGCTGGGATTAGGCGCAATCAACGCAGTTTATGTGCCTTATTTACAGCGGGCTTTTCAAGTCGGGCCAGAAGGGCTGGGAATTGTCGATTCAGCTCAGGGGGTGGGAATGGTGGTGGGCGGTGTGATTTTGGGTTTCTTATCCACGCGAATGAGCAAAAAAATGATGGTGGTCTGGGGATTGGCTGTGATTGGGCTCATGTTCATCGCTCAGGGGTTATCACCAACATTTGTTTTCATTGTGGCATTTAGCGTGCCGATAGGGATTGCGCTGGTGCCAGCCGAAGCTGGTTTGACGACGATCATGCAACTGGCGGTGCCAGACCTGAAGCGTGGTCGGGTGGGCAGCTCGCTCAATGCGGTGACGACGGCAGCCAGTCTGATTTCAATGGCTTTTGCCAGTTTGATGGGCGAATGGATTGGGCTGCGAACGATCTACATCATTTTTGGGGGAATAGTTGCTGTTTCCGGCCTGATTGGCTTGTGGATATTACAAGACATCACTCCCCATACTGAACAAGCCAAGATTGAACCGTCTACAAAGTAGCCCGACACTTTAAGGGCAAATCTTTCGGTATTCCTGCTGGTAGAAATACTGCTCCCATTCCCAGGATCGATTAACTCGTCGACATCCATGGACCACAGGCGCACAGTTTTATCCTGACTGCCAGAGGCCAGCCAGCGGCCATCCGGGCTGAAAGCTATGCCAAAAACCGTATCGGTATGGCCATGAAGGGTCAAGGCTTCGGCGGAGGGGTCAGCCGCCTTGAGATCCCACACGCGAAGAGTTTGGTCAGCGCTGCTGGTGGCCAAGAGGCTCCTTGCGGGATGGAAAGCCAGCCCATAGATCCAATCCGTATGCCCTCTCAACATGTAAGGCTGCGCATTGAACCGGTCGCCCTGGACCTTCCACAGGTAGGTCGTGAATTCCTTGCCCCCGCCGGCCAACCACTGGCTGTCAGGAGAAAAAGCCAAGTCGATGAAGAAACCCTGCATGGGGCCCAGTTGTTGTGGTTGCTCGGTGAACGCAGGCACTTTCCAAACCCTTACCACATCGTCGCCATTCGGAGCATAACAGCCGCTGGCAAGCCATTGCCCATCTGGACTGAAAGCAGCCGGTCCACTGCAATCGTCAACCATTTGCGGTGGCCGCTCAGGCTCGCGAAGATCATATATCCTCAACCGGCCTT
The DNA here is from genome assembly GCA_964496705.1 of uncultured Anaerolineaceae bacterium. Classification (GTDB taxonomy): domain Bacteria; phylum Chloroflexota; class Anaerolineae; order Anaerolineales; family Anaerolineaceae; genus CAZCBJ01. The sequence goes on from CAZCBJ010000038.1 coordinate 11,812, forward strand.
CCCAGGCTCCCACTGCCAGCCATTTGCCATCCGGATGTATGGCAACTGCACTCACACCTCCGCCGTGACCCTTCCAGGAAACTAAACGAACAGGATTCTTTTCTTTTATGGAGAAAAGCTGAACATCACCCGCTCTGCTGCCAACAGCAACTCTCTGGCTGTCAGGTGTGAAGGCAATATTAGTGGCGATGTCATCGAATTTCGCCAACCGCACAGCACTTCCGGCAATATCGGTGGGCAATAGATCATACAAAAAGGCCTGCCCATCAAAACCTGTCGTTACCAGCCAGCGGCTATCCGGGCTCACTGATTGCAAATAAATCCCTTTTTCATGCTGGCTGAGAGTGTGTTTGACCAACTGGCTTTGCATATCGTAAAGGCGTACCCTGGCATCTGCACCTCCGCTGACCAGCCACCGACCATTCGGGCTAAAGGTCACAGTGCCTATGGTTCCGGAAGCATCTGTCAATACAGATGGAACTGGCGGCAAGCCAGACTTCTCAACCGCCCAGCTGCGGACGGTTGCATCGCTGCTGGCAGTAAAGAGTAAATAGCTGTCCGTGGAAAAGACCGCACCTGATATGGCAGCATCGTGTCCGCGCAATACAACAACGGTTTGATTTGGATCGGCAAGCCCGATATCCCACAGTCGAGCGGTGCGATCTCCGCTTGCCGTTACTAGAAACCGGCTGTTGGGACTAAAAGCGATTTTTAGGATCCAATCTGAGTGACCGCGCAGATTGGTCGAGGAATTTTCCGGATCAGGAACTTGCATATCCCACCGTCGCACCGCACCGTCGGCGCTGCCGCTGATTAGCCAACGCGCATCCGGGCTGAACGCCAGCGTGGATATATATTTTTCGTGACCTTCTAGCACATGGGCTGCTTCGATGAGATTTTGTGAACGCACATCCCAAAGCCGAATTGTCTGATCTTGACTGCCTGTGGCCAACCAATGACCATCCGGGCTGAAAGCCACTGTGAAAACGAACGACTGATGTCCTGAAAGGGTCAAAACATTTTGGGTGGGATCGTCGCTTTGAAGGTCCCAAAGGCGGGCAGTTTTATCTCCTGAGACCGATGCCAGCCAGCGGTTGTCAGGGCTAACCGCCATGCCATAAATCATGGCGGTGTGGCCTGGCAGGGTGATGATTGATGCGTTAATATCCGGGGCAGAAAGGTCCCAGACCCAGACCAAAGAATCAAAGCCGCCTGCCGCCAGCCAGCGGCCATCCGGACTGAGGCAAGCCGATTGTATTTTTTCACTGACTTTGGTCAGCTTTAACGGAGATGCGCTGGGATCCATATCGGTCAGGTCCCATATGTGTGGAATTCCGTCATAAGCGGTGGTGATTATTTTTTTTGAATCAGGCGTGAAGAGCACCTCGCTGATCACATCCGAGTGGCCGACCAGCTCGATGGGTTCAATCGATAATTGGTGCGAATCCAGACGCCATAACCGAATGATATTGTCAGCACCAGCTGTTGCCAGCCAGCGTCCGTCAGGACTGGCTGTCACGTAGGCAATCGCTGTAGGATGACGCGCAACCACCTGACCCCCTGTGTTCATGAGCGCGTCCCAAAGCATGTTTCGAGCGTGGAGGTTCTGGGGACCGTTATAATCTTTTACCAATCGATTTGCTTCGACTGCCAAAAGCAGGCTGCGTTGGGGGTAATTTTCTATTAAGGCCGTCTGAGATAAAGCTGCCAGCTGGCCGGATTCAGCCAGAATACGCTGTGTTTCCGCTCGTGCTCGTTCCACCTCAGCCCGTTGGCGTTCAATATCGGCTTTTAGCTGTTGGGCAACAGCTTGAGTGCTGGCCGCCTGGGCTGTGGCAGCATTATTCGCCGATAGAACTGCATTCTGGCGGGCTTTTTGATTGGCATTTTGAGCCAAAATGCCCAAGACGATGCTAAGCCCAAGCAGTAACGAGGCGCCAGCCAGGGCGGCTGAAAGCAGGTAAGCTCTACGGCGAAGCTGCGCGGCTGCACGGCTTTGCACTTCAGCCTTCTGACGCTCAGCATCTGCAAGCCGTTGGGCAGATTCTAATTCGCGTTTTCGGGCAGCCTCTTTTTCTGCCTGTTCGCGTTCTATCACTTTCTTGCTGCTCTGAATGAACTCCAGTTCCAGCGTATTCAAGTCGCTTGGTTCGGTTTTTAACCATTCCAAAGTTTCATCCAGACGAATGCCTCGAAATAGGTAACCTTCGTCGCGAAAATTGCGGGACCATTCATGAGCAGAATCGGTTAATCTGCGGTGGATCATCAGGCTCTGGCGATTATCATCAATCCATCCTTGCAAACGCGGCCAGCCGGAAATGAGAGCTTCGTGGGAGATCTGAATGATATCTTCTTCCAACGTTACCAGACGATTTTCTGCCAGGGCATTGATCACCTGTTGGACCGAGTTGCGATCTTCTCCTGGCGACATTTCAGAAAGGGTTGCGCGCCGTCGGGTAACTTTTCCGCTTTCATCAATGTTGATCAGGCGGAGGAAAATGTTACGCGCAAGCATTTGTTGCTCAGCGCGAAAAGTTTGGGTGAAAATGAATTCGGCGGTTCTGGCGATGGCGCTCCTGACACCGCCAGATTCGACATAGCTTTCGAGGGTCATGGTGTGGCTCGAGCGGCGCTGCCACGTCTCGAGCAATGCGTGTGAGAGGAGGGGCAGAGCGCCCGGCTCGCTGCCGGTTTCCCGTAATATGACATCAACAAGCCCGGGTTCGAATTTCCAGCCGGCTTGTTCGGCTGGTTTTTCTATCGCCTGGCGCAGTTCCGCTTCAGACATGGGGCCAACATATTCCTGATGTTCAGACACTGCGGCGCGCAACGGGTCAAATCTGGCACATTCGGCATAAAAATCTGCGCGCAAGATGATGATGACGCGCAATATCCCTTTGGCTTCTTGATGGGAGGCATAAAGTAGATTGTTGACAAAGGCGGTTTGTTCCTGTGAATTGTTGCACAGGGTGAACAGCTCTTCGAACTGATCGACCACCAGCAGGAAGGAGGGGTGGTGTTTCCGGGTTGATGATTCTCTGATCGCCCGGTCCAGGGCTATCTGATCTGTTCGCATTTGCTCTTTCAATTGTCCGCTGTCCAAATCGGAAAAACTCTGGGCGAGACCGTTGGACAAAGCCTGCAAGGGGTGATCTCCTGGCGTGATGGTCAAATAACCCCAGGCTGGAGACTGACCGGGGAGTCTGGGCACTTGTTCCAGCACCCGGTTTCCTTTCAATAATGGGATCAGACCTGCCCGGATGAGAGATGATTTCCCGCTCCCGGAGGCGCCAATGACAGCCAGGAAATGGGTTTGTTGCATACGTCCAGCCAGGCGAGCCACCAAATGTTCGCGTCCAAAAAAACGCTCTGCGTCTGTTTCAGCGAAGGGGCGCAATCCCATGAAGGGTGCATCGCCTGGCGCAGGCGGACGGTGAAGGGGTACGGTGGCGTCGCCTTCAATCACATAATGGCCGTCCTCTAGAATATGCAGCACCCGATCCACCTTGGATTCGATGCGCACGGCTATTTTACTGAGGCTTTCCAGCCTTTCAACCGTTTCTTGATGCTGGGCAATCAGGCGATCGGTCAGGTCTTCAAATCCCTCTTCGGTGCGAAATTCCAGGCGGCCAAATTCGCCCAGCAAATCCGCAATGGCATCTGACCACTCGGCCATGGTGCTTGATTCCGGGCGGGAAACCAGTGCATCCAAGCGTTGGATGATCTCATTTTGACCCCGGCCCAATTGAGCAATCTCACTCTGCAGTGTTTCCAGGACCATGCGATTAAATGCGCGCCAGGCTGGGGTGCGAAGCTTGAGCATCTCAGTCAGGTGCACCAGTGTGCGAGGGAAGAGATATCTTCTCAGGTGGGCTTCAAATTCGGGCAACTCGCGAGTCAGCGATCCAAATTTTACCAATACCGGTGCAACATTCTGTTCAAAAAAAGCTGCGCCTAAAGCTTGAGGCGTTTCTGCTTCCAGATAGGGTTTCACGCTGGCAGCAGGTCTGTCCGGCGCTGGTTCCAGGGCCAGGATTCGTTCCTCGTTCAATGCGTTTTCGATTGCCCGCATGCAATCAACAACCTGGGCTGACAGTGGATTGCGGGAATGCCAGAGCGGCTGCCCGGCAGTGGATGTTGCAAAAAGAACTTCCGCAGGAACATCCCGGACGGCTTTAGTCTTCAAACTTGGAAAACAAATCTCGCCGCCGATGTCATATAGGGCTTCATGAAAGGCATCTCGAAAGGCAGTTTGCAGATTGTGGTTGATGCGCTGTTTTTCGCGCGGTTCCATCGAAGCGGCCAGTTTACCGCTTACGGCGAGGATGGAGCGCGTAGTCAAGGTTTTGACTGCTTCTGTCCCAATCATGCCCACCCCGGGGAGGATGCTCGTGATCAATCCGCCGACCAATGAGCCTGCCAATGCTCCGACCGGGCCTGCTGCCACCGTCCCCAGCGTGGTCACCATCGATCGAATCCATACCTTTGCCTCTGCCGACATACCGCGCTCCTTATCGAATGATGGTCAGTCCCCTCCGCTCCAGTTTTCTATAACCGGCAGTCTTGATGCTGATCAAACCCTTTATGTTCAACTCTTTCAAATTGGTTAGGGCGTTCAAAGGTTTCAAAGCGTTTTCGGTGAGTCGATTGCAATAACTTATGTCAAGATGAGTTAAGCGGGGTAGGCGTTTCAGGTGAGATAAGCCAATATTGGTTATATCACATGAGCTCAAATTAAGAATGGATAGCTGTTTTAAGGCAGTCAAGAATTCCAGCCCTCTATCCGTCACTTTCCGGTTTTCAGCCAGGTCCAGGCCAATGACGGCCCTTATTTCGAGTAAATCATTGATCAGGCTGCGCAAATCCATGTCATCAATTTGGCGGGCTCGAACCAATGCCTGGTGACCTACGGGCAGTGTGAAAAAGCCCGGTCCGCGGTCCTGCTCGATCCAATCCCCTTTGATTTCGTTCGCGTCGCGAGTGAATACGACAATGGGCAGAGCAGATGAAAAATGTGCGTTACTCATGTGCGCGCTTGTATATAGGCGGCGATTTCCATCACCGGCGCAATCCACACAATATCTTTTCGCCGGTTGAGATGCTCCACAAGCTCAAGAAAATCTGTATCTCCGATAGGCAAATGACCTTCATGAATCCCATGAATGGTAAAGATCCCCCACAATCCAAGCGCAAGCGCTTGTTCCACCAGGCCCACCATGAATGCACCCGGTTGCCGTTCAACTGCCCAAGATGAAAGGTAATGGAGGTCACAGTACTCCGGGTCGTTCGCCAATTCGCCACGCAACTCGCCCCGCCCTCGCCCGGCGATATGATTGCGGGCAACGACTGGGACATAACTCTGTTTATTCATCCCCCTGCCGACAGAGCTTTCGTAACAAGGATAAGCAAAGGAATTCAGACCCTGATCCGGATAGGCACTTTCTATTCTCCGTTTACTCTCCAGGATGTCCTGTTCCATCCTTTCCAGTGTCCAGAAAAGATGGTTTTTGCCTTCCAGCCATGCGGCGTGAATATTTAAGGAGCAGGGGTGGAGGATGGTGTGGCTGCCAATCTCATGACCGGCTTGCCGCACCATCCGCCACCTTTCCAGATATTCTTCCCAAGTGTCCGGGTAGCTGGCGTCCTCCTGGCGGCAACGCGGGTTAAGATAGAAGGTACCGCGGATGGCGTATGAATTCAACACCGGAACTGCAAAATGGTATTGCGAATCGTCCCCGTCATCAAATGTTAGCGAGATTGCTGCCTGGTAAGGAGTGGGCCAGAAACTCATTGTCAATCCAACGATTTCTTACTGCGAGTTTTCTGTAATCGATGGTCTGGGATGCGTTTCTCCAGGAAAGTGATGGAAAGGTCGATCACCTCCTGGGCTTCTTCAGGCGTGGTGGTGCCAATGGTGACCATGTCCTGGTCGCGGATGGTATTCCAAACAAATGCCAGCCCGACCGGAGGGAGCAAGCGCCCTGCAGCCAGAGGTTTGATGGTCATCACCGGTCGCTTGGCGTTGGTGATAATTCGCATCGCCCAATCCACTTCAATGGTCATCATAAAACCGATGGCATTGTATATCTGGATATAAGTTTCGATATCCACATCGGTTTTATCGGCGACCACCACCGTTTCGGGCAGGTGGGTGGATACACCCGGGATCATGCCTCGCTCGCGCGCCATTTGCGAATATTTATTCATATCGCGAATGACATTGTGCAGGCGGTCCAATAATGAATCGGTCACCATCTGATGGGGGAAGCAGAATTCAGCGCCAAATTCCTGGCATTGATCATAAACACGTTCGGGCTCCAATTCAGCCGGTCCACCAGGCAAAAGGTTAAACCAGGGGGTCAAGATCAGATGCGCCTTGCGGCCGGTGCGTTGTTCGGCTTCTCGAACCGCGTCGCGCAGCAAGGGATGGGGAGGGCCCATGACGGTGTCAATTCCGTGTTTGAAAAATACGGTCATGGTGTTGGCCAGGTTGTCGGGAGTCTGATAGGTCTGGATGAACTTATCCTTAGCCAGGCTGGTATGAGAATAGCCCAGGAACCAGTTTGAGCCGATGATCATTCGCGAAAGGGATACTCCTCCAACAATGGTGCGCGGAAATTCTTTCACATTGCCTCCTATCATATTTAGTAATGGATGTATTATACTCAAAGTCTCTTGATGGAAAAAAGTTTTTTTGGAAATTTCCCAGAGAAGAGAAGCCTGTACTATAATCAGGCAGTAGTTATGATCCCAATTTCGTTGTAATGGATGAGATGATGACCCAATTAATCCGCACTGCCATCATTGGTGCAGGTGGAATGGCTCGCCACCATATCCGCCAGATGCTCAACATGAACGATACTACTCGCATCGATGTATTGTGCGAGCCGTCAGATCATCAATACGAGCAAAGCAGCCGGTTGTTTCTTGAGGCCGGGCTCAATCCTCCGCCCAATGAGCCGCAGCTGAAGAAATTATTACAGACATACCCCTTGGAAGCGGCATTTATAATCACCCCGCATGCCTGCCACCACGATCAGACCAAAGCTTGCCTGGAGGCAGGTCTGGATGTGCTGCTGGAAAAACCGATGGTGATGAATGCTGCCGAAGCGCTCAGTTTGATGCAGGTGCGCGATCTGACGGGAAAATTACTGGTGGTCGCTTTTCCGGGCAGCCTGTCTCCCCAAATTCGCAAAGCCGACAACCTGTTGCGCAGCGGTGAGTTGGGCAAGATCATTTCGATCAGTGCAACCGTCTGGCAGAATTGGGGACCTGGGACGGTTGGCACCTGGCGGCAAGTTCCCGAAATCGCCGGGGGTGGTTTTCTGTTTGACACCGGTGCGCACATGCTCAATACGGTGGTTGATCTGGCGGGAGAGGAATTTGACGAGGTGGCAGCATTTCTCGATAGCCCTGGCCGTCCGGTCGAAACGCTCGGGGCAGTGATTGGGCGTTTGAAATCTGGAGCCCTGGTCAGCCTGCATGCCTGTGGAGAGGCGATTCCCTCGTGTAATTCAGATGTTCATGTCTTCTGTGAAAAAGCCATCTTGCGTACAGGGATCTGGGGCGAAACCCTCAGCATGCAGCGGATTGGCAAACGCCGGGCGGTTAAAGTTCAGGTGTCCCCATCCATGGGTGTGTGGGAGCAATTTATGGCGGTGCGTGAGGGCAGGATGACCAATCCGTGCCCTCCAGAAGTTGGTTTACGCATGGCGCGTTTATACGATGCCATCCAGGCATCCGCCGCCCGTGACGGACAGCCGGTCAAGTGTTAAAACCGATGTGAAAAACCATCGGATCCAACCCAATTCATCGAATAGGAGTGTAATAAGAATATGGTATCCCTTCCCCGCGTGACTTTCTGGAATGAGTTTCGGCATGAGAAAAGCCATAAAGAAGTGCAAGATGTGTATCCGCAAGGACTGCATGCGCCGATCATCCAGTATCTGCAAGCTCAAGGCATTCAAGCCGTTGCGGCGACACTGGATGAGCCGGAGCATGGATTAACAGAAGCTCGATTAGATCAGACCGATGTGCTGCTCTGGTGGGGTCATATGGCGCATGGCGAAGTACAGGACGAAATTGTTGAACGGGTCTACCAGCGCGTACTGAAAGGCATGGGTCTCATCCTGTTGCATTCTGCGCATTTCTCAAAAATTTTTGTGAAACTAATGGGCTCGTGCTGCAACCTGAAGTGGCGCGAAGCCGGTGAGGTGGAGCGCCTGTGGGTGGTGAATCCCGCTCATCCCATCGTTGAGGGGATCGGCGAATACATCGAGCTGGAACATGAGGAGATGTACGGGGAATTGTTCGATATCCCCCAGCCGGATGAACTGGTGTTCATCTCCTGGTTCGAGGGCGGAGAGGTGTTCCGCAGCGGCTGCTGTTACACACGGCAGGCGGGGAAAGTATTTTACTTCCGCCCTGGTCACGAAACCTACCGAACCTATTATCATCCTGAGATTCAGAAGGTGATCTATAACGCTGTTCGCTGGGCTGCCCCGGTTAATCGCCCCGAAGTCAGTTTTGGACACTGTCCTGAGCCGATTGTGCCATTTAAAAAATAATCCTGGCATGTATTTTGCCAGGATAAGAAAAAGCAACTGACAGGCTAAATGCCTGTCAGTTGTGTTTTGGCTATCCACCCGTGGAAGTGCGATCTTCCATCAGGATTTCGACAGTTTCTTCGTCAATATGCAAACGAAATACGTGGCCTTCTGTTTTCAACTCGACAATATCTATTCCTTCATCCCCGGGTTGGAGAGAAGCGGAGTGACCGGGATCGGTCTTGGTGTGCATGTCTTCGGTGTAAGAAAATCTGCTACCCATTGTTCACCTCGCATAATAACGTACTTAATTTTCAAAAAATAATATAGCAGGGCAGAATAGCTGTGTCAAGCCGTTTGTCCCGAAAAATGGGCGGGTTTCTCCAAAAAACGGGAAGAGTTATGCCAGTATTAACAAATACGTGGGAGCATTTCCCCGGAGAGCATGTCCAGGATACGGGTGGAACCGATGGTTGTGCGCAGGAGCACCTGACCTGATCTTTCGCTTTTCACTTCACCGATCCAGGCAGCGTCCTGTCCATACGGATGTGCATGTAATATATCCAGCGCTTGATTCAACCTTTCCGATGGGAGCACGATGACCACTTTACCTTCATTTGCCACATAAAAGGGGTCAAAGCCGAGTATTTCACAGGCGGAGCGGATGGGGGTGTGAATCGGGACCGACTTTTCGTCGATCATGATCTCCACCCCGGAATGCCGTGCGATTTCATTCAAGGTGGTAGCCAGCCCGCCGCGCGTGGGATCGCGCAGAACGTGCACATCTGGAACAGCAGCCAGCAAAGTGTTGATCATCCCGTTCAAAGGCGCCACATCTGAATGAGCATCCATCACCAAACCCAACTCACCGCGAGCAGATAGGACCGCGATGCCGTGATCAGCCAGGCTGCCAGACAAAATGACTGCATCACCCGGTCGGGCATTTGCCCCGTGGATTTCGACATCATCCGGCAGCCAGCCAATGCCGGTCGTGCTGATGAACAAGCCATCCCCTTTCCCTCTTTCGACCACCTTGGTGTCCCCGGCGACAAAGATGACCTGCGCCTCATGGGCTGCTGACTGCATCGAGTTCGCGATTCGTTGGAGGATTTCCACCGGCAAGCCTTCTTCCAGGATAAAGCTGGCGGTCAAAAAGAGCGGATGCGCTCCTGACATGCTCACATCGTTGACCGTTCCGCACACGGCCAGCCTGCCGATGTCTCCCCCGGGGAAAAACAAAGGCGAGACAATATGCGCATCGGTGCTGACCACCAATTTTCCCGGTTTAGGGTCGCGATCTGGAAAACCCAGGCGAGCAAAATCGTTGCCAGCTTCCAGTTCGGCGCTCTTCAACGCGGGTAAAAAGACGCGCTGAATGAGGTCGTGAGTCATCCTTCCACCGCTGCCGTGACCAAGCACAATCTGTTGGTCATGGCGCAAAGGCAAAGGGCAGACCGGGCCTTCGAAACCTGGGGGCATGGGATTGGTCATGGAGGCTGTGATCTCACTTTCGTTGATAGCGATAATAAGCGGCGCAGGTGCCTTCAGAGGATACCATGGTCGCACCTAATGGGTTTTCTGGCGTGCAAAGCGTCCCAAAGACAGAACATTGCGGAGGTTTTTTGCGTCCTTGTAGGATCTCACCGGAGATGCAAATGCTGGATTCTTGGGTTTGGATGTGGCTGACTTGAAATCTTTTCTCGGCGTCATATTCGGCGAATTCGTCTTTCAATTGCCAACCGCTCTGCGGAATCAGACCAATCCCGCGCCAGTTGCGGTTGCAGGATTGGTACACCTGGCTGATCATCGCCTGGGCTGCGCGGTTACCTTCCAGAGTCACCACACGGGCATAAGCGTTTTGAACGCCATATTGGTCCTTTTCCAACTGCTCAACTGTCATCAGCAATCCCTGAACCAGATCCAACGGCTCAAAACCGGTCACCGTAATGGGGATGCGGTATTGATTGGCAATGGGAATGTATTGCCAGTAGCCCATCACAGCGCAGACGTGCCCAGCCGCGAGAAAGCCTTGCACCCGATTGCCTTGAGCGCCCAGAATGGCGTGCAGGGCGGGCGGGACGCACACCTGAGAAACAAGCAGGCTAAAATTTTTCAATCCCAACAATCTCGCCTGTAGAAGGCTGCTCAGGTTGGCGGGCGCGGTGGTTTCAAAGCCAATGGCGAAAAAAACCACTTCTTGATCGGGATTTTGCTGGGCGATTTTCACCGCGTCTAAAGGTGAATATACCACCCTGACTTGCCCGCCGTTGGCGCGCACAGTGAACAGATCGCCCTGCGAACCAGGTACGCGCAACATGTCGCCGTACGAGGTGAAGATGACCCCGGGGAGGGCAGCGATTGCCAACGCCCGGTCAATCAATTCCAACGATGTGACGCACACCGGACAACCGGGCCCGTGAACCAGCTCGATCTGTTCGGGGAGCAGTTGATCCAGGCCGTAGTGCATGATGGCATGCGTCTGTCCGCCGCAAATTTCCATGATGGTCCATTTGCGGGTGGTCAGGCGGCGCAGTCTTTCCAGACCGGCTTTGACCAATTCGGCGTTGCGGAAATCACGCGTGAACATTAGATTTCAAAGTTGTCATCATTGAACTCGGCTAACTCGCGCAGTGTGTCCAGCGTTGCTTTTGCTTCTTCTTCGCTAAGAATACTGAGAGCGAAGCCCGCGTGAACGATGGTGTAGTCGCCCAATTTGGCGTCCGGCAACGCACCGAGGCAAACCTCGCGCATCACACCGCCGAAATCAACTTTCGCCATGCGCAGTCCGGTTGTTTCGATAATTTCGATAATTTTGCCAGGCACTCCCAAACACATGCAACCTCTCTTTTTTCCTCGTGGTATCTATCTGGCCGGTTTTCCTGCGGCTATAAGGCTGCCGACGGCCAACGATTGTCCCAGCGCGATGCAGCCGTCGTTGGGCGGGGTTTGGCGTTGGACCAATACCTGAAAGCCATGCTCCTCGAGCAGTTTTTTGGACCTCAAGAGCAGGTATTTATTTTGCCATACACCGCCAGATAATGCAGTTACATCGATACCCTGCTTGCTACGGATTTGCTCACAGACGGCCAGCGTGGCGCGCGCAACGCTGTTATGAAAACGAGCTGCCAGAACGGCTATCGAAATGCCGTTGCGCCAATCTGCGATCAATTCCTTCCACATGGGCGCGGGGTGAATCTTATCATCAGAAAGGTCAAAAGGATAGAACCCTTCTTCGGCCTCGTCGGCCAGCGCCTCCAATTCGATCGCGGCTTGACCTTCATAGGTCACCTCGTGGCGGACGCCCAGCAAAGCGGACGCCGCATCGAACAGACGTCCCATGCTGGAGGTGAAGGGCGCATTGATGCGATGAACCAGCATGCTGCGGAGCAGCGTTCGCTCATCGGAGCACAACACTTTGACGGGCGGAAGGTCTTCATCCCAGGGCAGACCGTTTGCCCAGAGATGGGCGAGCGCCATGCGGGCAGGCTTGCGCACAGCGTAGTCGCCGCCGGGCAAGGGGACATAAGCCAGGTGAAACGCGCGCTGGTAGCCCGCGTATCCGCCCACCAGCACCTCGCCACCCCAGATGGCCTGGTCTGTGCCCAGTCCGGTGCCGTCGTAACACAGGCCGATGACTCGTTCAGCGGAAGTCCAGCCGTTATCTCCCAGACAGGCTGCTAGATGGGCATGATGGTGTTGGACTTGATACAAAGGCAAGTTACCTTCCTGGCTGAAATGGATGGCAAAACGAGTGGATAAATAGTCGGGATGCAAATCGCATACGACCGCCTCGGGTTGGATGCGGAATAGACGCTGGTAGTGTGGGACGGCTTCTTCGTAGGAAGATAACGTTTCGGCGTTCTCCATGTCGCCAATGTGATGGCTCAAAAACGCGTAGCTCTCGCGGGT
>CAZCBJ010000039.1:0-5676 GCA_964496705.1 uncultured Anaerolineaceae bacterium
GGTTCGACCAATTGATGATGCGCCTGACGGATGCTTTCCTGGCCATCCCGGTGATCGTGGGAATTGTGGTGTTCCAGCAATTGTTCGACACGGTCAACCATTACGCGGCGCGTTATTCTGCCGACGCGGGGGTGGGCAGCCAGGCGGCGGTGATCAGTCCGCTGCAGGCCCTTTTCACGCAAATGGATCCGGTGATTTTGGGGTTGGTGCTGTTCTCGTGGATGGCTTACGCGCGCATGACTCACGCGCTGGTGCTGCGTTTAAAGCGCACCGCCTACGTGGAAGCGGCGCGCGCGCTGGGGGCGGGTCCGCTGCGCATCATCCTGCGCCACCTGATCCCCAACGCCATCTCGCCGTCGATTGTGATGGCTGCGCGTGATATCGGGGCAATGGTGCTGATGCAGGCCACGCTGACCTTCATCGGTCTGGGAGGCAACTCGGAATGGGGCGCCATGCTCTACCTGGGGCGGCGCTGGGTGCTGGGGCCGGGGGGAGACCCGTTGATCTACTGGTGGGTGTACGTACCGGGGACGCTGATGCTGGTGCTGTTCGGCGTGGGCTGGAATCTGCTGGGCGACGGGTTGAACGATTGGTTGAATCCATGGAGAGATTAGGAGAATAGAATGAGTAAACGACTTGAAGAACTGGATCGTGAATTGGCTTTGAGATTTGGCGCGTATGCCAGCTATCCATCCGCCCACGACCCTGTCGAGGTGGAAACGCACGGGGATGGTCCGGCTGAAGAGGTGGATCGCCTGTTGGACCAATACGCGCGCCCCGAAAGCGAGGTGCTGGACCTAGGCTGCGGGGCGGGGTTCACGTTGTGCCGGTTGGCGCCAAAAGTGAGGCGGGTCTGGGGATTTGAGCAGCAGCCTGAGCTGCTCGAGGCGGCGCGCTTGCGGGCGGCCAGCCTTCAACTAACCAATACATCGTTTATCCTGGGAAACGCTGCGGTTCCCGCAGATGCGCAGCAAATTCCGGACGATTCACTGGACCTGGTTGTGAGCCGGAGAGGTCCGAATGTCAATTCCTTTCTGCCAAAAATGAAGTCATCGGCTTGGGTCGTTCAGGAACTTTTCAAGGGGTACCTGGGTTTGTTGGAAATATTTGGCAGGAAAACGTTTTTGAGCGATATCGGCAATAACCCCCGCTGGTTGATCGAGCATTATTCCTGGTTGGATCTCTTTCCGGTCAGCGTGAAGGATTACTACGTCGAGCTCTATTTTCGGGACGCAGATCATCTGGCAGCATATCTTTCGCAGCCGCTGGGTTTGTTTAGTTATCCAATGCCTCGCATGCCCTATGATCGGGAGCGCGACCAGGCGGCGTTGGCGCTCTATACGCAATACAACACCACCCCCCGGGGAGTGCGAATCATCCAATACCGCAGCGTCTATCTCTTTTGTCGTCAAAGGGTGCAATTTGCGCCTGCCAGGCTGGAAGCCCAGCCTGAATGGTAAATGCGTCCTTAAAATCCTGCTGGTTTATTTTTAAAAGCGTATAATTTAACCAGGAGGCGCTATGAAACAGGTATTAATTGTGGATGACTCGCTGGAGATGGGGCGCTGGCTGCAGGTGGCGCTGACCCAGGCAAACCCGGAGATTCAAGCGCGGGTGGTGCCCTCTGCCGAAGAAGCGCTGCTGGATGCCGGGCGGCGCCAGATTGACCTGATGGTGGTGGATATCCGCCTGCCGGGGATGACCGGGGTGGAGCTGGTGCGCAAGGTGCGCGCCCGTTATCCGAGCATGCGGGTCATTTTCATCACCGGCCTGTCGGATGCCAGGCTGCGCAAACAGGCCGAGGAATTAAAGCCGGACGCATTTTTCACCAAGCCGATCGAGATTCCGCCCTTTGTCGAAGCGGTCAGCGCCAGCCTGAACATGAATGCTGCGCCGCCGCCGGCGGCGGAAGCTGAAAAAGCCCCACCGCCGGAAGTGGTGGCGAAAGACAGCAAACCCGCTCCTGCCGCCCCGCCCAGCGAACTGGCGTTGCCGCCAGTGGCCAATTTGCCGGCGGTGCTGGCAGACCTGCGCGGCGGGTTGGAAGCGCTCGCGGTGGCGCTGTTGGACGACCGCGGGCATGTGCTGGCGCAGACGGGTGATTTTCCCGAGGCTTCCTTTGAATCGATCTGGGTTCCGGCGCTGATGTCGGCGGTCAGCGCGGGGATGAAGGTTTCGCGGCTGTTGGGACGCCCGCACGCCGAGGGTGCGCTGGTGCTGCGCGGCGCCACCTTCGATCTGCTGCTGGCGCCGGTGGAAGATTTCACCCTGGTGGCGGCGGTGCGCACGGGTCGCTCAAAGCTGCGCCTGCTGCTGGCGCTGGAAGAGGTGCTGGCTGCCCAGGTCACGCTGGGATCCATTCTCGACAGCATGCGCGTGCCGCTGGTTGAACCGATGGAGGTTCCTCCCCAGCCGGTTCTGCCACCCATCGCTGATGTCCCCATTCCGCCGTCCGAACCAGAAGACACCGGTCTGGATAAACTGAAAGAGCTGTTCACCCGTCCGACCAGCCCGGCAGTGGACGCAGATGATTTCTGGGAGCAGGCCTCCACCCAGTCTGCGGCAGCCAACGGCGGGCCGGATTCGCTGAGCTATGATCAGGCCAGGCAACTGGGGTTGGCGCCAGAAGATCAAGAAAAGTGAGCGTGCCCGCCAGCGGGAAAACGCTGGCGGATATGCTGGTATACTGGGGCATACGATGCCCGACACTGCGCTGCCGTTCTGGCAAACCAAGACACTGGAAGACATGTCGCCCGAGGAGTGGGAATTGCTTTGCGACGGCTGCGGGCGCTGCTGCCTGATCAAGCTGGAAGACGAGGACACGCGCGAATTGTTCTTCACGCGGGTTATCTGCCGCTACTTTGATCTGGCCGCCTGCCGCTGCAAGGTGTATGACCAGCGCACACGACTGGTGCCGACCTGCCTGATGCTGGATGCGCAGCGCATCCGCCAACTGACCTGGATCCCGCGCACCTGCGCTTACCGCCGCCTGGCAGAAGGGCAGGGTCTGGCGGAGTGGCATCCGCTGGTGGCGGGGAACAGCCAAGCCATCCGCAAAGCGGGTATTTCGGTGCGCGGCAAGGTGATTCTGGAGGATCAGATCAGCGAGGAAGAGCTGACCGACTACATCAGCGACCAGTTTGATTGAGCGGGGCGATGTCCGGGCGCGCCTGCCCCGCAAGCGGAGGAACCTGCCTATGAAGATCAGACACCTAATCCTGTTGGCGCTCACCGCACTGCTGCTGGCGGGCTGCGGGCCGAAGAAAACGGAACTTGAGCAGCGCATTGACCAGGCTGAAAAGACCTGGAAGGCGCAGCGGATGAATTCCTATGTGCTGGAATCCACCTGTATCAGTCTGTGGGACATGCAGACCTATCGGGTGGTGGTGACGGACGGCAGAGTGGTGGATCACGCCGCCGAATGCAGCCCTTCGCTGCTGACCACCGGCGATTGCAAGCTGCAGGAATATGACCCGCAGGATTTCACCGTGGATGGATTGTTCCGCAAAGCGCGCGCGCTGGCTAAAACCGAGAAGCCGCAATTCGCCGAGGTTGAGTTCAATCCCACCTATGCCTTTCCCTCCATTCTTGGTTACAACGACCCGAATGTTTACGATGAAGAATGGAGCTGTACGGCGCTGATCCCTTAACCGTCAGCTTTCCATTTCGATAAGAACCCTCCTGCCGAAATATGCTACAATGGAAAAATCCCCTTCTCCACACGGTGGAAGATGCAGTCATCCGATTTTCCGTTTTTAGCCGACTGGTTTGCCATATCCCTGCGCTGGGCCTGCCTGCTCGGTTTTGCGGTGGCGCTTTCACTGGTGGGGGCGGTCAATACGCCGGTGGGTGTGCTGCTGCTGCTCTTCGCGGTGTGGAACCTGGTGATGTCGATGCTGGCGGTGATCAACAAGCGGCTGCTGGGGCATCGCTATCTGAATGTGTTCGTTGACCTGCTGCTGTCGGTGCTGTTGTTCACCGTGACGCGCGACCTGTCCGGCCCGCTGGCCTGGGCGGGGCTGCTGCCGCTGATCAGCTCAGCGATTTACTTCGGCTGGAGCGGCAGCCTGGTGGTTGGCGTGCTGCTGCTGGTGGTGCAGGCCCTGGTCATTTTCCTGCGCACGTTGTCGGTGCAGTGGGCGGGTATCAGCCTGCTGGCGGTGATTAACATAGTCGGAGGAATTCTGCTCGGCCTGGGTTCCATCCCCTTGCTCAACCGGCTGCGGCAAAATTATAAAATCATGGTGCGCGACCGCCAGGAGACAGAAATGGTTGCCCGGCGCAAAGAACGCGACCGCATGCAGGCTTTCTACCAGATGATTGAAACGCTGAGCGCCTCGCTGGATTACAACCTGGTGCTGAACACCACGCTGGACCTTTGCACCACCGCCATCGCGGAACCGGGCGAAACCACCCCGCTGGTGCAGCAGATGGTCAGCGCGGTGCTGTTGTTTGAGGGACATGATCTGAAGGTGGCCACAGCGCATAAATTCCCCCCGCCGGATATGCGCCGCACCTTCCCGGCGGAGCAGGGGGCATTGGTTCAGGCGGTGCAGGGCGCCGATCCGGTGGTGGTACAAAACCCCAGCCGCGACCCGGAACTGGGACGGCTGCTGTGCCTGCAGGGCTGCCGGGCGCTGCTGCTGCTGCCGCTGCGCCGCGGCCTGGATTCCTACGGGGTGATCCTCTTCGCCCATCCCGATCCCTATTTCTTCGATCCCAACCGGATTGAGACGCTGCAGGTGATCTCGCACCAGGCGGTGATCGCCATCCAGAACGCTCGCCTGTACCAGGAAATGGAAATGGAAAAGCAGCGCATCATCGAAATCCAGGAAGAAGCGCGCAAGAAGCTGGCCCGCGACCTGCACGATGGTCCCACCCAGTCGGTGGCGGCCATTGCCATGCGCCTCAACATTGTGCGCATGATGATCGAGATGAATCCCAAGGAGGCAACGGATGAGGCTGCCAAATTGGAAGACCTGGCGCGCCGCACCACCCAGGAAATCCGCCACATGCTGTTCACCCTGCGCCCGCTGGCATTGGAAACCGGCGGCCTGAAATCAGCTCTGCAGGCGATGGCGGACAAGATGCACGAGACCTTCTCGCAGGATGTGAGCATCGAAGTGGATGAGGAAGCCGTCCAGAAGCTGGACACCGGCAAGCAGACGGTGATATTTTACATTGCCGAGGAAGCGGTCAATAATGCGCGCAAGCACGCCCGCGCCTCGCGCATCCAGTTGAAGTTGGGGCATTACAGCCGCGATCCGGGCTGTCTGCTGCTGGAAGTCAATGACAACGGCACCGGCTTTGACGTAGCGGCGGTCAATTTGGCTTATGAAAAGCGCGGCAGTCTGGGCATGGTCAACCTGCGCGAGCGGGCTGACCTGGTCAATGGTCTATTGCGCATCAACAGCGCTCCTGGCAAAGGCACGCGCGTGCTGGTGCTGATTCCCCTAAATGAAGAGACCGCTGACCGCCTGCAGCGCGGTCTGGTGGGAAATTAACTGTATTCAAGCTGATC
Organism: uncultured Anaerolineaceae bacterium; assembly: GCA_964496705.1. Classification (GTDB taxonomy): domain Bacteria; phylum Chloroflexota; class Anaerolineae; order Anaerolineales; family Anaerolineaceae; genus CAZCBJ01. Next base: position 5,522 of record CAZCBJ010000039.1, read on the forward strand.
CGATCAAACCAACCGAGGAGGAAAAATCCAATGAACCGCTGGCTCAAGATATTGTGCATTATCTGTCTGCTGTCCATTCTGTCGCTGGCCTGCAAGGTGGGCCTGCCCGGGCGTGATAAGGGCGACGAGGAGACGTCCACCCCGCCCGCCGTCAC
>CAZCBJ010000039.1:5722-9897 GCA_964496705.1 uncultured Anaerolineaceae bacterium
GTTGAACCCACCCCCACCCGGGTGCCCAAGGCGACCCCCACCGAAGAAGTGATGCAGCCCACCACCCCGCCCGAAGCGGTGGAAATCCGCCAGTGGGCGTCATCTGCCAAAGCCAGCTCGCAATACGGCGATTCGGATTGGTCCGCCAACCAGGCAACCGGCAAGCCCGACACGCCCGAAGATTGCGGCGATTACACCAGCGCCTGGGCGTCCTCCAGTCCCTACGGAGAGGACTGGCTGGAAGTGTATTACGATGTGCCGGTGGTGCCTACCGAAATCACCATAATCATGAACTATAACCCTTCTCAGGTCACCGAGGTGGAGGTGATTGACCTGAACGGCCAACGCTTCCTGATCCTGGTCGAGGACCCGGACACCTACCACTGCCCGGACTACATGACCATCACAGTGGAGGATGTGGATTTTCCGATCAAGGGTATTCGCATCATCCTCGACCAGTCCATCCTGAGACTGGGCTGGACGGAAATCGACGCGGTGGAGCTGGTGGGCATCACGGTCGGCGCGGCCAGCGCATCTCCGACCCAGGAGAGCAGCGGGTCGAGCGGCGACGACACCGGCGGATTCACGCCCTCGGGCAAAGTGCCGAAGCCGTCTGAGCTGAAACCTGGCACCTACGCCATGAATATCAGCGGTTATGAGAACGACAACTTTGTCAATAGCGAGGTGCAGGACCAATCCACCAATAACGAAATTGTGGCGGGCATCTGGAATACCACGCAGCGCTATGTGCTCTCATTCTTCATGCCGTATGATGTGAAAGCCGGGAGCTATGTGTTTCGGAAATACGATCGAAAAGAAGCGACCCATTTTTATGGTTGCTTCTTATTCATCAATGCTTTCTCCTATCCCTGTGATGCGGGTGAGCTGGTGATTGACAGCATCGATGGCAACAAGGTGACCGGCACCTTCTGGTTCACCTCCACCAGTTCTGACTTCCCCGACCGCAGCGTGATGGTGGAAGGCTCGCTCAACCAGGTTCCGCTGATCAAAAAGAAGTGACCGCGCGGACCGGGCGGTCCTCCGCCCTTAAGCTGCTGATCATCCTCTTTCTGGCAGCCGGGGTGTTGGGAATTTTGCGCGTTTACCAGGCCGCGCTCGACTGGAAATGGCTGCTGTATTACCAGATCGCGCCGGGTCCGGGTTATTTCGTGGTGTACGGGGTGGTCCAGGCGGGGCTGGGACTGGCGGCGGGCGCGGCGCTTTGGTGGGGGGTGGCCTGGGCGCCGCGCGCCGCGCGCAGCGGGGCGCTGTTCCTCGCTGCCTGGTACTGGGCGGACCGGCTGCTGCTGTCCAAATCCAGCGCCAGCTGGGCCAACTGGCCGTTCAGTCTGGGAGTCACACTGGTGCTGCTGGCATACGTGTTCGTTGTGCTGGCGCATCCCCGGCAGCGGGAATATTTCGCAAAGCGTTAACAGGCGGAACCTCCCGCAGGGCGGTGATTGTCCTGCGGGAGGTTGGCCTGTATGAATTATAATTAGCTGGTCTCGCTCCTTATTCCTGATCACTGGTTATCCAGCGCCCATCCCATGTCCAATCGCGAACTCGAAGTCAAATTCTACCTGGCCGACCTGCCGGCCTTTGAGCGCAGGCTGCAGCAGCTTGGGGCTGTCCCCGATCACGCGCGCGTCCATGAAATCAACCTGCGGTTTGACCTGCCGGACGGCTCGTTGAGCCGCGCGCGGCGCGTGCTGCGCCTGCGGCAGGATTCGCACGCCTACTTCACCTACAAAGGCCCGGCCGAGTTGTCCGACGGGGTCAGCGCCCGCCAGGAGGTGGAGCTGGATGTGCCGGATTTCGAGCAGGCCAAAGCCTTTCTGGAGGCGCTGGGATATGTGGTGATGGTCATGTACGAAAAGTACCGCACCGGCTACCGCTTCCGGGATGTGCTGATCACGCTGGATGAGATGCCCTTCGGCACGCTGTGCGAGCTGGAAGGCCCCGACGGCGCGACCATCCGCGCCGCCGCCGACGCGCTGGGGCTGGACTGGGAAGCGCGCAGCCTGGCCAGTTACCTGCAATTGTTTGACTTTTACCGCACCACGCGCGGTTTGACGCTGCGCCATCTCAGCTTTGCCGAGTTTGAGGGACTGTTCGTCACCCCCGCCGAGCTGGGCTTGCGCCCGGCGGACATCCCCAACATTCCCTGAAGGAGAGCCACCCATGACAGAATATGAACTCCTCCAGCAGCGCCTGGCGCGCGGCTGGAACACCTGGAACACGCGCAGTGTGCTTTCGCATGTGCTGCTGCCGGAGGGATTCGCCCTCAACCTGGGACTGCGCGAGTACGTTTTCCGCCAGAATCTGCGCGAGGCGCTGATCGGGCGCAAAAACCCCATCGAGGAGCAGATCCACCCCGGCCCGCACGCCTATGACAACAGCTACACCGAGCTGAACGTTAAGTGGATCGAGAACGAGTTGCGGGTGCAGTCGGCGGTGGATGGCGACGACCTGGTCTTGCTGGTCACGCCGCTGGCGCGCCATCCGCTGGCCAAGCGCCCGCCGCTGCTGGTGGTGGAAGCGGGCATGCTGTGGAACCGCCCCGGCAAACTGGCGCTGGAGGGTGAAAGGCTGAGCGCCGAGCTGCCTGAGCGCAGCCTGTATGTGTATGCCACCGGCCCGCTGTTCGCCGACCCGCATTACCCCGCGCTGACCCCGCACCTCTCGCTGCTGCTGGACGGCCCGGTGGGTATCTCGACCGGCAGGCAGCGCAGCCTGGCCGAGGTCCAGGCGCTGGTGGCTGCCCGGCAGGCGGCTTTCCATCAGCACTATGCTCAGTATGGTGAGCTGGCTGAGGTGTACCGCGCGCTGGCCGCCGCGGTGACCTGGGACACCATCTACGAGCCGGAGCATGGGCGGGTGGTGTCGCCGGTGAGCCGCATCTGGAACGTGGTGTGGGGCGGCTTTGTGCTGTTCGAGTGGGACAACTATTTCGCCGCCTATATGGCCGGGGTGGAAAACAAAGAGCTGGCTTATGCCAACGCGGTGGAGATGACCCGCGCCGCCACCGAGCGCGGCCTGGTGCCGAACTTTGCCACCAGCAACGGCGTGGCATCGCGCGACCGATCCGAACCGCCGGTGGGCGCGCTCATGTGCCGCGAGCTGTACCGGCGCTACCGCGAGGTTTGGTTCCTGGATGAGGTGTACCCCAACCTGCTGCGCTGGAACCGCTGGTGGCACGCCCACCGCAGCCTGGACGGGCTGCTGTGTTGGGGTTCGGACCCTTACGAGCCGGTGATCGGCTCCCATTTGGAGACCAACTGCGTCAACGAACGGCAGGGCGCGGCCTGGGAATCGGGGTTGGATAACCTGACCGTGTATGACGATGTGCCGTTTGATCCTGAGACCCACCTGATGCTGGTGCAGGATGCCGGGCTGAACGGACTGTATGTGGCCGACTGCGACGCGCTGGCCGACATCGCAGGGGTGCTGGGGCGCAAGGCTGACGAGAGCGAGCTGCGCCAGCGCGGCGAAACCTACCGCCGGGCGCTGGCGCGGTTGTGGGATGAACAGCGCGGCTTGTATTACAACCGCCTGACCCGGAGCGGTGAGTTCAGCCCGCGCATCTCCGCCACCAGCTTCTATCCGCTGCTGGGCCGGGCTGCCACCCAGGCGCAAGCCGAGCGCATGATCGCCGAGCATTTCTACAATCCCAAGGAATTCTGGGGCGAGTGGATCATCCCGATGGCTTCACGCGACGACCCGGGGTATGCCGACCAGGATTACTGGCGCGGGCGCATCTGGGGACCGAGCAATTTCCTGGTCTATCTGGCGCTGCGCCAGTATGGTCTGCCGCAGGCATGCAAGGATATGGCCGAGAAATCGGTCAAATTGCTGCTCAAAGAGTGGCTGGAAAAAGGCCACGTGCATGAGAACTACAACACGGACAGCGGCGAGGGTTGCGATGCGCTCAACAGCGACGCGTTCTACCACTGGGGCGCGCTGCTGGGCGCGATCATGTTGATCGAGGCGGGCAGGCTACCCAAGCCGGAAGAAGAACTTTAATACGTGATCGGTGCTGCGCGATTTGTGAAGAGGTGGTGAGTACAGTTCTTCACGAATCGCGCTTCACTGCTCACACCTCACGCTTGCCAATCACCTCTCCTCCACCGGATGCCTGAGGATTGTTTTCAACTTCTCGGGCTGCGCGCGGCGCG
>CAZCBJ010000039.1:9907-13424 GCA_964496705.1 uncultured Anaerolineaceae bacterium
CATGTAAATTTCGTGGTGCTTGCCGTGCAGGCGCAGGCCGTTGGCTTCGGCGAATGCGTCCATTCTGGCGAGGGTCTCCATCTCGGTGGCATAGGGGCCGACGTGCAGCGTCTGGATGCTGGGCCCCTCATGGAAGCTCTCCAGGCGCAGGCGGGCAAAGCCGGGCTGGTCGCCGCGCTTCTTGCGCAGCGCCGCCAGGCCCTCGGCGAAGACTTCGGCGGTGATGAAATCCGGCTGAAGGATCATCACTGTGTAGAACCAACCAGTGGGCTGGGTGATGTTGAACTGGCTGTAATCCTCCACCCCCCACAGCCCTTCCAGCGCCATGACCGGGTAATCGACCGGGTCCTCCTTGCGCTGCTTGATCATGAATTTGAGCGTGTAGGAGATCCCGTAAAGCGCTTCCAGCGCCTCGGCAAACTGCGGGCTGGTGCCGGGGCCGTGGCCGGCTTCAATCTGCCCGTCGACCATGGCGAACTGGAAGCGCGGCACGTCCACCCGCTCCACTTTTTTGGCTGAGGGGTTGTAGAGGTGTTTCAGTTCCTTGCGCAAATCGCGCGTTTTCATGGGTTGCCTCCTGAGCACATTCTACCTCACCTGGGGTGGGTTACACAGGACAGCATCACCCTAAGGGGGATCGTATGGCGTTGAACTGGGGTTCTAAAAATTTCACAGCAGTCTCTACCGGCTAAACAGCACGGCGCGGCTGAACCACACGTCGCGCGGTGTGCCAGAATAAAAGCCGCAGCCTGCGGCGGTGTCGAGCGACCGTTGGAAAGCGCTCGCAGAAACATGCGCCAACGGCTCGACCAGCAGCATCCTCCCGCCTGGTTTGGTGAATGTGTAAATCTGGCTCAGGAAAATCTTCGGGTCGGGAACCTCATGCAGCATCCAAAAGACCAGGCTGAAGTCAACCAGCGCAGGCGGCGCAGGTAGTGGGTTGCCCGCATGAGCCTGGAGCAGGTGGATGCGTTCTGCCAGGCCGGCGCGCTCTGCCCGGCGGCGCACGCCCTGCAGCATTTGCGATTGCAGGTCAATCGCTGCCACCCAGCCGGATTCGCCGACGATTCGGGCCATGGGGATCGTGAAATAACCCATCCCGCAGCCCAGGTCCGCGGCGCAGTCGCCGGGTTGTACCAGACCGGCCAGGATGGGTTCGGGCGGCTGCAGCAGCCGGCGCAGCGGGTTATCAAAGGTGGGGAGGAACCACCAGGGGCAAACCAGAGGGGATTTCTTGGACATTGCGGTCTCCTGGGTATTTAGTTTGTTATAACTAATTATTAGGGTAAAAAAATTCCACCCGCCTCTTCAGGCACAGGTGCTCCCATCCTGGCCGGCTTTTAATGGCAGCCCAGCGACAATCTTGTTAAATAACCGTTCAAGTTGCTGGATCTCATCTTTGTCCAATCCGATGGTGAACAACCCGGCCAACTCCTGATGTACCTGCTGGTGGATGGCATGGAAGTTCTCGCCTTTTTCGGTCAGGTGGATGTGAAATGAGCGCCGGTCCTCATCCGACTGGCTCCTGCGCACGTAACCGGCTTCTTCCAACCGATCGAGGGCGATGGAAATGGTCGGTCTGCTCACCTGAAAAGCGGCGGCCAGCTCGCTGGGGGTGGGATTGCCCATGCGTTGGATGCGATCCAGATAGGCGATCTGTCGCAGAGAAAGGTCAGAGAAGCCGCTTTCTTTGGCAGCGGCTGCCTGCTGGGCGAACACGGCTTCGGTCAGCAGGGCGACTGCGTGTACGAAGGAAGTGGGGAGAGAGGATGGTGTAGACATATAATTAGTTTTATAAAACTAATTATGAGCCATATTTCCTGTTTGTCAAGGCTCAAAATGCGCACTTGACTTTCTCCCCCGCTGGCTTATGATATAGATAGCCTCTTGATTTGAGCTGAAGAGCATTTGCATGACCGTTCTGGTATGGGTTGAGCGCGGGGTGGGCTGGACTGCTGGTCTTTTCACGGTGGCAGCGCTGGTGGTTATTTTCATCGGTGTGGCTCAGGCCTTGCGCCGTCCGGCGGGCTTGTCCATAGGCAGGCTTTCGGGGTTGATTCGCAGCCCGTGGTTTCACTTGTTCGCCAGTTTGTTTTTCTTTGGGTTGGGCTGGCTGCTCTGGCGCCCGGTGTTCATCCTGGCCTCTCCTGCGCTGCGCATTCTTGCCCTGAACCTGGGGGCGCTGCTCTATTTTCCTGGCGTGGGATTGGTGTTGTGGGGTAGGTTGGTACTGGGCAAGCAGTATTTTGTCTCCTCGGGGCTGGGCGCACAGCTCTTCGAGGGTCATCAATTGGTCACCAGCGGACCGTACGCGCTGGTGCGCCACCCCATGTATCTTGGTATCCTGATGATGGCAGTGGGTGGTATCCTGCTCTACCGCACCTGGACAATGCTGCTGCTGCTCTTGTTCTGCCTCGCTTTGCGGGTACGCGCCCGGCGCGAGGAGGAAGCCCTGCAGGTCGCTTTCGGTCAGGAATGGAGCGATTACACTCGCCGTGTGCCGCGTTTCTTTCCGCGGCTAAAACGCAGCCAATAGTTCCTCTTTGTGTTTGGGTTGTATTGGGGAGGCATGTCTCATGAAACCAATTCGGCAAAGCTGTCATCCCGTATTTTTTGGGTGATCTTTTTACTGGCGCTTGGCTTGTCTGGCTGCTCAGGCAGCTACCCACTGTCCAGGCCGGGTATGTATGATTTCGGCACGCGCATCGAATACGCCTTCACAGACGCTGACCGGGCAAACCGCGAGGTTAAGATCAGCGTTTGGTATCCGGCCAAATTGCCCAAGGATGCTCCGCCCAGCGATTACAACTACGATGCAGAACCTGACCGCGGCGGCGCACCCTACCCCCTGATTCTATCCTCCGCCAAAGTGGGCAGCATTTTTGCCCCGCACCTGGCCTCGCAAGGCTTCGTGGTGGTGGGCATCAGCGGGCAGGATTCCTCCGAGCAGTGGGGCAAGTGGCTGCTGGACTACCCGCGCGACATCCTCTTTGCACTGCAGCAGGTGTCTGCCCAGCCGCTGCCCGGATTGGAAGGGATGATTGACAGCCAGCGCACCGGGGTGATGGGATATTCCTTTGACAGCTTAACCACGCTGATGTTGAGTGGCGCGCGCGTTGATCCGCAATATTACCTGGAGCAGTGCGCCGCAGCGCAGGGCAATGACCAATTCCCGCCTGAGTGGGTGTGGTATTCCTGCAACCTGGCGGACAAGTGGGAAACGTTTTCTGAACAGGCGGGGTCAGGGTTAATCTCCAGCAGCGACGGTCTCTGGCAGCCGCTGACCGACCCGCGCATCCAGGCGGTGATGCCCATGGGGCCGGAGGGGGCGCTGCTCTTCGGCGAGCGCGGCCTGGCGGCGGTGGATCGTCCAGCGCTGATCATCAGCGCGGCTGAGGATGATATCAACCCCTATGACCTGGAAGCAGTCTTTATCTACGAACATATGGGCGGGCCGCAAAAGGGGATGATCACTTTTCTTGGGCAGGATCACATGATGATCTACTCGGAAGAGCCG
>CAZCBJ010000039.1:13434-21018 GCA_964496705.1 uncultured Anaerolineaceae bacterium
TTTGCCGCCGCCTTCTTTGGCTACCACCTACAGGGGCGTGGGGAGTATCGTAAATATTTCTCTGATGACTTCATCAGGCGGCACAAGGAGTTAGCCTGGGGGGTGGCTGCGGGGAAGTGAAGCGAAAGGTATTGACCTTTGCTATTTGCGCTGCTCCAGCCGGTAGCGGTGCATCTGCAGGCCCGCCAACAGCAGGAATTGGAAGGCGGTGGTGAGTATGGTCGAGAATTGCTCAAAGTAGAACAGCAGCAGATTCACCGTGGTCAGCGAGAGGACCAGGACGGCGATTCCCAGGCGGGCGCCCATGCGGTCCTTTTTCATCGCCAGCAGCGCGGCTGAGGCGATCAACAGGAAACCCACCACCAGTTCCAGCACGATGCGCAATTCAACCCAGAAGGGCGCCGCAGCCTGGACAGCCTTGCGACCGATATACAGGCTTTGCAGAAATTGGACCACCTGCGGCGGAAGCCAGCCGGCCAGCAGGACGGTGGCGGGGTTCTTGAGACTCAACAGGCCAATCGCCAACAGGCCGGCGATGAGCAGCGCGCGCAACCAACCCGCGGACGCTCCGTTGAGGTCGATCTTCGGCAGCCGCAGCATTGACAGCCAGGTCAACCGCGCCGCGCGAGAAGCCACCTCCGGGTCTGGGACAATCTCCTCTGTTTTGAGGAAATTGAGCAAAGCGCGCGCCAACCGCCCGATGCGCCCCTGAGGATGCTCAGCCCGGATTTTCTCCAGGCGCGACCGCAAGCGCGCGCTCTGGGTGCTGCTGATCGGTTGGCCGAGGAAAATGGCAATCTCGGCCAGGATGGCCTGCAGCTCAGCCTGGGCGCTGGAGAGCGAAATACGGCGCACGCGCAGCAGAAGCAGCAAGGTGACCAGGAAGAAGGTGTAAACGATCGGCGCGGCGGTGGGATAGAAATAGTCGTTCTGGCTGGTGATGAACTTGCCCACCTCGTCGATGAACAAACCCACCCCCACCCCGGAGAGCAGCGAGCTGGCGGTGAAGGCCCACGGGTTGGCCACGATCAACGGCAGCAGCGCAGCGGCAAAGAGCAGCAGCCCGCCCCACAGCACGTGGGCGATGTGGATGTTGCCGCCGCCCAGGCGCGGGTAGCCGGTCAGGGTTAAAAATGCGCGGGTGAGGGTGACCGAGGCGGCGAAGCTGAGCAGGATGATGAACAGGTGGCGCTCAGCCGATTCGCGGCGCACCAGGCGCAACGCAGGCAGCCAGCGCTTTTTGCTTTGCATGGTTCACCTCCAGGTATTATTGTACATGAACTGGAATCAAATAGGGTGCAAATTTCCACCTTAGAAGGGCTGTTTGGCTGGGAACTCGATTTATCCTCCTTGTTTGGCGGCTCATTGGAAACAAGGGGAAGACGACTGGCATGTTTACCGATAACCTGCCATTTTGTAGGTGAACACCTTTTCATGTATAATTTTTTTATCATGCGATTGTAAGGAATGTTTTTTTCTTCGTTCTGACTTTTAGCTGGCAGGATGATATTTTGGAAAAATCTTCTAGGTAATAAAAATTTGTAGAGGAGGCGGTATGCGATTTGGAAAATCGATTATCCTTGGGTTCTGGTTGGTTGTTTGCCTGATTATCTTCCTGACAGGATTAAGAGGCAGCTCAGTACAAGCCTGCCCGCAGCCGCAAACCTCATGTGAAAAAGCCTGTGCGTGTGAGGGGTTTGATGCCGCCACAGTGTGGTCCCATTATGGACGCAGGGAATTGGCGCCTAATTCATACAGTGTCTATGTCTATCCATCTTTATGTGCCGAGAAATATGGATATTGGACAAGCGGCGGCGCGGAGCCATTAGAGGATATCCTGCGCAAAATCGGATATTTTTTGGATGAGCAAAAGGCGCTGTGTGAAAAATGCCGCAATGCTTCCCAGCCAACGGCTGCGCCCACTCTCGCCGTTGTAGCGCCGCCACCTGCGGAGAAAATGGTCACAAAGCCGACGGTTGTTCTCACACGAACAGCCACACCCAAACCGCCCCAGGAATTCCCGAATGTAAGGGTGGTCATTGAAGATGCCCCGCTGGGGAAAAGAACGGCACCCTACCGGGGGGTAACTGCGGATGGATTGTCCACTTTGGATGTTCACCTGATAAACGATGATGCGGCACGCCCGGTGCAGGTTCAAATCGGGATCACCGGTCCTGGCGAGTTGACTATGAAAGACGGCAAAGCCACCGGATCATCGCTGAGCCTGCCGCCTTCCAGCCGCACCACTCTGCGCTATGTTCCCCCTGATTACGTGGATGAAGGGCTGCTCACTGCCAGAAGTGAGGTGACCCTGGATGTGAGGCTGTTTAACCGGGGGGATAAGTTTTTGGATTTTTCCAGCCTGGAAAGCAGCCGTTACCGCTTTGCTCATGCTGTCCCGGTTAATCTCAATTTTACCTTCGTTGCCGACGACAGCCCCGGTCCACTCCTCGAAACGCTGGATGTTCTCGTATTCCGCCCGCCGTTGATGATGGTGCATGGGTATTTGGGGTCGGAAGACACTTGGGCCTACCTTGAGAAGTTCCTGAGTCAACACAAGTTTGTTGTTTATGCCGGGTCGTATGATCCAGCACCAGAGGTTTCTCGTATCGAGGACATGGCTAATCTTCTGCAGAATGATGTTGATCATATCCTGGCTTCTTATATGGGAGCTTACATCAAGACTTCACGCGTTGATCTGATAACCCACAGTATGGGCGGTCTGATCTCGCGTACCTATGTGAAGAATCATCCTTATGACACGGTGCGAAAACTGATCATGCTGGCGACTCCCAACCACGGGGTAAATGACTGGCAACGCCTAACCCGCGTAGGAGTCAGTTCCATCCTCAGACAGCATGTAATTGCTTCTTATCAATTGAATAGTGACGACGCTTTTTTTGAATGGCTCAACGAAGGTGAAAATGAGCTTAAACACTTGGTACCGGAAGTGGAATATGCCAACCTCATCGGACGCGCCTCTTGCGGCCCTGGTTGCCCGCATGATGCGGTGGTGGATATTTCCTCTGCCCACCTGAATGGTGTGCCGGGAATAATTTTCAACCAGACTATTCATTCCCAATCCTTGCTCTTCCTCAACTCTAAAAGCGATGTAGCCAATCCCTTCTTCAAGAGTACCGATATCGGCATTACGGATTCGCCGTCGGTGGCTGAAAAACTGCATCACTTGCTGACCACCCCCATCCAACGGGCAGCGCCAGATGAAAAATGGAGCATGGCGCTGATCAATGGAACCGGAGAGGTGAGTATAAGCCGGCGCTTTAGCGGTTATATGGAAATGGTGCGCGAGTATCCTCTCCCGTTGCAAAATTTTCATGAAATCCGCACCGGTGTAGATGGAAAAGCCTTGATGGCATTTTACCTTCGCGGCAAGCTGATGAGCCGCATCGCGATCAAGCCCAACACGACCCTTGGGTTCAACGTTTCTGCGGCTGGTGAACTCAGCGTCTGGCTGCAGAGCGGTGAAGGCAGGTTTACGCGCTATTTTAACGAAAGCGGTGAGTTATTTCCGAACAGATTCCAGGTTACAGTGGGAAACATGACCAACGCCCCGGAGGGTAAGGTGTTCAATCCGGTGATGCAGGTGCGCGATCTACAAACGGATTTCATCGTCTCTGCAGGCACCCCGCCCGGTGTGAGTGTGCTCGAAGGCAGCGTCTGGTTGGATACCTTTAATGCGCAAGGAGAGCCGCTGAATGTGGGTGAAACCCTAACTGCCAGTCCGGATGTCTTCATCCGTCTTGACCAGGCAGGAGGATTGGTTCCGCAGCCGGTTCTGGATGAGCGCTGGTGGACAGACCCGCTCTATACCGACAAATATCCTGTGCCCACCTGGGCTCAAGACCCAGCCGGGGGATTGCGTCTTTTTGGGGCGAAGAGCCGGACGCCGCTCCCGGCTGGCAGCGCGCTGGAACCGGCATGGGTGGTCATCGGTTGCAGCGTGAGTCTGGGTGCATTGATGCTAATTGTCCTGGCGATTGTTTTTCTTTTCCGTTGGAAAAAGGGGAGACAGGCAGCACACAACCGGGGATGGGCAGGACTACCTGGCTTGCTGGTAGCGCTGGCGTTTGCCGGACTGATGCTTGCTTGTTTTGGAGCGGCTGCCGGGGTGCTCTTGCAACAAGGTATCCTCCATCTTCCGGGCAGCCAGTCCCTTGCAAGAACCGCACCGCTCCTGGAAGCCACGCGCCGCCCGCCTGCGGTGATCACGCTTCCGGAAGACAGCCCGTATGCTCGCCCTGAGGTTTCTGCTCCGGGTGATGATCCTGCAGCTAATTCTCTTTCTGCGGAGGGCGGCTGGGTGGTCATTGCAGCCGAAGACGGCATCTGGGCGATGAATGAAGATGGCAGCGGGCTCAGCCGGCTAAACTCTGCCAGGGTGGTTGCGCCGCAAAATTTGAGGGCAGGCGTTTCGCCGGAGCGGGCAGAATTGGCGTATATTGCCGCTATCGAGCCAGGAGATGACACGCGCCTCGCATTGAACCTGATGAGCCTGCCGGACGGACGCAACCGCGTCATCACCCCGTTGCTCAGCGCAGAGATACAATTGTCTGCGGATGCGAATATCTGTGATCCTAATTTTGAAGCTTCCCGGGCAGCACGGATTGGAAACAGCCTGGCATGGTCTCCAGATGGCCAATTCCTGGCGTTCACGGCTGCTCTGCAGGGGCTAAGTTCGGATGTGTATATCTACTCAGTGGCGGATGACCAAATTGCCAGGGTGAGTGATGAGCCGGGACAAGCGTATGATCTGAATTGGTCACCTGAAGGCAGCTACATCGTGTATTTCAGCGCGTACTGTTTTGGAACCGGGGCTGGGTTCGATATGGAAGGTGTATACTCGCTGGAGCCTGGAAAGGGCAGCCCGGAGCTTCTTTACCAGCCCAACAGGGAAGGCTACGGTGAAGAATTCATCACCTGGCTGTTGAGCGGCGCAAATGGCTTTTTTACTGCCACGCGCAGTGGCTGTCCCTTGCGCGACCTGCGCCTGGTGGATGTGAACACACGCCAGGTGCGCACCATCTTCCCCGGCTGTTTTGAAGATTATGCCGTGGGACCGACGAGCATGTTGGCAGTGCTAACCAGCCGGGACCTTTCCGATAACCCGGGACTTTCACTCTTTACTGAACCGGGTCTCGATCTTCCCTCAGTTTTCATTTCGAATGAGGAAGGGAGGCTTGTCGAATTTTCACCTCCGTCAACTCTGTTCATGGTGCAAAGCGCCGCAGAGGCGTACAAAGAAGTGTTGTCTTTTGAGTGGAACGGCACACCGGGCTGGTACCATGGAATAGGCGAATTTCCGGTGTTTGCCGTGGATGGAGAAACATGGCTGTGGGAGATGAGCGGAAAATTCTACCTGGGCGGATTCCAGTATCCTGCGCCTGTGGTGCTGTTGGATCAAGCTGCCCGTTATCCAATGTGGTATGAAGACCTGGCAGCCGGGGATGTCATCCAGCGGGGGCTGTACTTCAGCGAGGAGCCTTCGAGCCTGTTTATGCTGTCTTCGCCGGATTTTCGCCCTGTGCAGATGCACGCTGGTCTGAAGCCGGTCTATGCGCCGGTGGTCATCTTCCCCTGAAGATGGAAGCTGGGAAGGCAGGACAAGTCTTATGGGAATACTTCCTCTTAGTCAACCCGGTTAGATCCCTCGTCCTGTCTTCCTGGCTGATAGTGCTTAGCCTTGCGTTGTGTCGTCTGTTGCTGCTCCGATTATCAGTTTCTACCCACCTGATGGATTCAAATCGTCCATCCCAATCTGCTATTCGGATCTTTTCCTTATATTCTCCCAGCAACCGAATTCTTCTGGCTGGTGTTATTGTATTATAACTTTATCATTATCTGGAGCTTCCCCATGACTGAAGATGTGTACAAGCGCCTGGCCAAATACCTGGATGATCTGCCCGCCGGCTACCGCCCCACCCAGAGCGGGGTGGAGCTGCGCATCCTGCGCCGCCTGTTCACCCCTGAGGAGGCCGCGCTGGCGGTGCATCTGACCCTGTTCACCGAGCCGCCGGCGGCCATCGCCCACCGCGCCGGATTACCGGTGGAGGAGGTCAGCGCGCGCCTGGCGGAGATGGCCGCCAAAGGACTGGTTTATGAGACGATGGAGGACGGCCAGCCGCGCTACATGGCCGCCCAGTTCGTCATCGGCATCTGGGAATTCCAGGTGGGGCGGCTGACCCCTGAGTTGATCCGCGAGATGGACGAGTACGGCGAAACCGGCATGGACTGGGAGGTGTGGAAGGAAGCGCCGCAATTGCGCACCATCCCGGTCAACGAGCAGGTGGTCGTCTCGCATGAAGTGATGGCGCACGAGCAGGCGGTCGCGATCATCAGCCGCGCCGAGAGCCTGGCGGTGGCGCCCTGCATCTGTCGCCGCGAGCGCGAGATGATGGGCGACGGCTGCGGCAAGCTGCTCGAAGCCTGCCTGATGAGCGGAGACGGGGCTGATTATTACGTGCGCAACGGCTGGGCGCGGTGCATCAGCCGCGAGGAAGCGTTGGAGGTACTGCGCCAGGCTGACGCGCAGGGGTTGGTGCTGCAGCCGGGCAATTCCAAAGAAGCGGGGTCAATCTGCTGCTGCTGCGGGGATTGCTGCGGTATCCTGCGGCGCATCAAACAATTGGAGCGCCCGGCGGAGTACGTCTCATCGGCGTTTGTGGCGCACTTTGGCGAGGGGTTGTGTTCCGGCTGCGGTACGTGTATCGAGCGCTGCCAGATGGACGCGCTGCGCATGGGTGATGGTGGCACGGCTGTTCTCGATCTGACGCGCTGCATCGGTTGCGGGCTGTGCGTCAGCACCTGCCCCAGCGGCGCGCTGACCCTGGTGCGCAAGCCCGAGTCCGAGCAGCCCTACGTGCCGCGCACCACCGCCGAGGAATACATCCGCCTGGGGCGGCGGCGCGGCAAGCTGGGCGCGATGGCCAAGATGCTGGTGCGCAACCAGACGGCGCGCCTGCGCGGGGACAAATAAACGCTATTCCGCCGCCGGCTGGGCGATGACGATCACGCGGTGGGTGTTGTTGTCCGGCGGCCAGCAGGAGACCAACACCAGGTGCGGCATGGAAGCGGGGCGCAGGTAGCGGGACGCCGCGCTGGAACCGGGCAGGATATGCACCTCGCTGACCCGGTAAACCCATTCGCGCTGCCCGGTCGTCAGGCGCACCTCATCGCCCGGCTGCAGGTTGGCCAGGTCGCGGAAGACCGAGGAATGGATGTTGTTGTGCCCGTAGAGCAGCACGTTGCCCTGCTCATCGCCGGGCAGCGCGCTGGAGACCGCCCAGCCCACCGCCGCCTCCGGCGACTGCCAGTTCACCTCCCCGGCGGCCAGGTCTTCGGCGCTCCAGCCGACCGGCGCGACCGGCGCGTTGAGCTGCAGGGCGGGGATGTGAATCCATTCGATCAGCCGCTCGCCGTGCGCCTGGCGGGCCAGCGCGGCGACATCCTCTGCCACAGGCTGTGCAGCGGCAGCGGGTTGGGGAGGATGGTTTTGCGGGGTATGCCCGGCGAGGGCTGCGGTGGGTGTGGGCTGGCTGGTCCGGTGCGCCTGGGGCTGCGGCAGGG
>CAZCBJ010000039.1:21072-23891 GCA_964496705.1 uncultured Anaerolineaceae bacterium
CAAATGAAAGCGCAGGTGAGGCTTAATTTGCCCTCACCCCATCCCCTCTCCCGTTTACGGGAGAGGGGCAAGGGGTGAGGGCCAGGCAGAGATTGTTTCAGGCTGGGAAAAGGCGGCTGGTCCTCAGCATGACAATCCGGAGATTTCACGCCCGCTTGTTCCTGCGCAGTGCACATGCCAGCAAACCTGTCCCGCCCGCCGCGCCTGCCAGCAGGATGAGCCAGGTGCGCGTCTGATCTGTTCCGGTGACCGGCAGCTCCTTGGGCGGCGGGCTGGCGAACACCCCGAACACCGAAAAATGGCTGACCGGCGCTTCCAGACGGTTTTGCGCGGCGATCAGCGCGGTGGGCAGACGTTCCCACAGGCGCGTCTCGGGGTCGTAGGCGGCGAGGAACAGGTTGGCGGCCTGCCCACCAGCCAGGAGCACGTCGCGGGCGGTGTAGGTGTAGCAGACCAGCGGCATCGGCTGCAGTGGCGCGGGCGGCTCGGGCTGCAGGCTGATGTCGGCGTAATGGCGCAGGTCCACCGCGCCCGGGAAGGGTGGGCTGAAGGCGGAGAAGACCTCAATGCTGGCGGTCGTGTCCTGCGGCAGCAGCCCGGCGGGGATGTTCAGGCAGAAGGGCGGCTGGTGCAGCGTGCCGCCGGCGGGGCCAAAGCTGGCAGTGACCAGGCAGCCGCGGATGCGCCCGCTTCCCGGGACGGACGGGATGAATTGGAGCAGCTCGCCGCTGCGCAGCGCGCCGGCACGGTTGAAGGCGTACAGCACCCCCGCGCGCCCGCCGTTGTATTCCAGCCCGACGGTGGCGGACGCGCCCGTGCTGCCCGCGCCGCTCAGCGCCGGATAGACAAAGCGCATCTCGCCGGTGGCGTACAGCACCGCCTGGAAGGTGAGCAGGTCGTCAGTGGTGCCGAGCGCCTTGGGCTCCTGCATGCGCCCCACCTTGTACCACTCGACCGCGAAACGCTGCGGGTTGGTGTAAGCCGCGGCGTACACGCCGGTCTGTGGATCAACCGGATTGGTGGTCAGGTCGTCCCAGTAAGGGGCGATGAAATGCTGCAGCGCGCTGCGGATGCTGCCCCCACCGGGGATGAATGAGTTGGCGTAGGCGCCGCCGGTGGCCGGGCCGTCGAAACTCAGATAGCCGTTGGCGCTGACCGTCACCTGGTCGTAGCTTTTGCCGCCGAAGGGGAAACTGAAGGGCAGGCTGACCGTGCTGGAGTCATCTTCATCGAAAATCCCCAGCACGTTGCCAGCCGGATAAGGGCTGAGATTGCGCCCGACCGGCAGGTAGCTGTAGGACAGGTTGGCGCAGCGGGCGGTGCTGAGCAGGTCGTATTCCACCGTCACTGCCGGTACAGGGGTGGGGGTGGGTGCCAGGGTGGGAATATAATCCAGGGCTGCGTCCACCTGGAGGATGCCCTTGCCGAACTGGTCATCCTCGCCCGGCGGGCCGAGGTCCTCGGCGGTCTCGCGCAGCGCCTCGTAAAGTTTGTCGGGCGTGTCGAAGCGCGCCGGGTCATGCGCCAGCAGCAGCGATGCCGCGCCGGCGGCGTAGGCGGCGGCCATCGAGGTGCCGGTCATCAGCCCGTAGCGCCGTGAGACAAACTCCGGCGCGCGCTCAAACCAGAAGGCGCCGCGCGGGGTGGTGGAAAGGATGCCGAAGCCCGGCGCGACCACATCCACGGCCGGGCCGGTGCTGGAGAAAACGTAGCGGAAGTCGCCGCTGTCGGTGGCGCCCACCCCCAGCACGTAAGCGTCGTAGGCAGCCGGGTAAAGCACACCCAGCCCGCCCACGTTCCCGGCCGCGCTGATCACCGCCGCGCCGCGGGAGTAGGCGTAGAAGACCGCATCCTCGAGCAGCGCAGAAGGCGAAAAGCTGCCCAGGCTGAGGTTAATCACCTTTGCGCCGCGGTCAGCAGCCCAGATGATGCCGGACGCCACGCCGAGGATGTCGCCCAGGCAGTCGCCGTCCAGCACGCGCACCGGCAGCAGTTTGGACTGCCAGTCCATCCCGGCGATGCCCTGCGCGTTGTTGGCGTTGGCGGCGATGATGCCCGAGACGTGCGTGCCGTGACCGCAGGCGTCCTGCGGCTGATTGTCTTGCTCGATGAAGTCGTAACCCGGCAGCAGACGCCCGGCAAACTCGGGGTGGCCGGCATCGATGCCCGAATCGACCACCGCCACGGTCACTCCGGGAGAGCCGTTGGTCAGTGTCCAGGCGCGGTCGGCGCGGATGCGCGGCGGCGCGTACTGACCCTGGGGAAAGTCAACGGTCGGCCCCCAGAGCGGGTCGTTGGGGATCACCGCGGCGGAGATTTGCACACGATAGTTCGGCTCGGCGAAGACCACCTCCGGGCTGGCCAGCAGCTGCGTGATGGTCTGTTGTTCCTCCCCGGCTGGCACGCTGACCAGCGCCACGTTGAAGGCGGAGAGCGCGGGCAAAGCCTGCACGGCAGCCTGTTTGTCCAGCGGCAGAGCCGCGGGCTGCGCGCCTACCTTCAGCCCCACCAGCACTTGCCCCGGCACAATGGGCGATTCAGGGCGATCCGCTGCCGCGCCTGTCCCGGCCTGCGCTGTTGCAGGCGCCAGCCAGCCCGCCAGCAGCACCGCCAGCCAGGCGGTTGCCCAGATCATCCGCAGGTGGATTCGTCCTGCGCGGTTCATGGAATCATTGTACCATAGCCAAACGTTGGGGCTTTGGATGGGGGCCCTCACCCCCGGCCCCTCTCCCAAGGATCGGGAGAGGGGAGCAAGGTGGCAATCACGGGCCCTCGGCCCTGGCCCTCACCCCCGGCCCCTCTCCCAAGGATCGGGAGAG
>CAZCBJ010000040.1:0-15471 GCA_964496705.1 uncultured Anaerolineaceae bacterium
ATCCCATTCTGGTGCTGCCTGGCAGTCGGTCCAATTTGGTCATGTTCAAATTAAAACGCGATCCTCGTTTGGCAACTGCAGCAAAAGACTGGCATTTTATGAAGTATCGCCAGCTTCGCCAGCTGGCCGCGCGTGAAGATCTGACAACTCACATCTGGCAGGCTTCGCTCGATAACGATCCCCCCCAATGGTTTGAAGCCACTCAGCTATCAATCTTCTAATCATCACCACTAACTATTACGGCGCTGTTGTCTCACTGGGGGTGGGGGTCAAGGTTTCAGTGGCGGTGGAACTCGGCAAAATCTCGGTTGGAGTCGGTGTTTCTGTGGGGGTAAGCGATGGTGTGAAAGTGTTGGTTGGGGTTCGAGTGCTGGTGGGGGTCGCAGTAGGCAGTATCAAATTGAAGTGCAATCGCTTCTCCGCAAAGGTTCTCCGGTCGCTGGTCAGATAAATTCGCAGGGTATATCCCCCGGGTTTTAAATCCTCCAAATCCCATGAGTAAATCTGTTCAGGTTGTCGGATAGGATCCAGAAATCCATCTTTCAAAACCTTCCAACTGTCAGGATCATCCCCTTTGCCGTATTCAAGGGAAAACTCCTTGAATCCATTGGTTGTGTCAACAATTGCATAGATATCTAACGGGGATGATTTCACATTCTGATAATCATCCAGACCGGCAAATTTAATGGTCACCTGGGGGTCACCCTTTTTACATTCGCGTTCCGGTGCAAAGAGAACTGGGTCTGGCAACCCCACACTTTCGGCCCATTCTCGCCCAGCCGGATTTTCCTTGATCCATTTTATTGCCCAGGAATCTGTGACATTGACGACCAATTTCTCTTCTGTAAAATCTGGGCAAAACGAAGATGCCTTCAAACCTGTCCAGGTATCTACTTCTACTTTCGCCAACAAATCCATCTCTTTGGTGAGTGGCAACTGATCATAAGCAAACACCTCGCTGCGTTGGCTGGTACACCAATCCGAAGGCTCACTACCGGAAAGGCTGCAAATCACCCGATCAACGATCCCGGCTGGTCGCTGGAAAGGTGTGGGATTTCCCTTACTTATATTTTGGACAGCCTGGGTCATGAACTCAGACCAAATTGGGGCAGCTCCACTCAGTCCAGTTGTATTTTCCATCGGCGTGTAATCTGCATTTCCTACCCATACACCCACGGCCAGATCTGGCGTGTACCCGATCGTCCAGTTATCACGAAAATCGTTGGTCGTACCGGTTTTCACGCCGGCCTGGAAAGGCAGATTCAAGACCGAATTCGCTCCAAACATGGGCGTCCGAGCCTCTTTATCCGAAAGAATGGAATTGATCAAGTAAGCGTGTTCTGCGCGGATAACCTGCACACCGGATGGGGGTTTGTATTCGTAGACCAGATTGCCATCCGAATCGACGATCCGAGTGATGCCAATGGCGGGCATTTTTCGTCCACCGTTGCCAAAGGTGGCATATACGTTCGTCAATTCCAACAGAGTCACCTCCCCGCCTCCCAGGGTGAGGGATAATCCATAATCAGGCCGGGTCAACGTGGTGATTCCCATCCGCCTGGCAACATTGATCAAACCGTCCTCTAACTCCGTATCAGGGTTGTCATATATTTTTACAAAATCCAAAGCCTTGACCGCTGGAATATTGTATGAATTTGCCAGCGCGGAGCGGACAGTAACTGGACCATGAAAACGTTCGTCATAATTCGCCGGTTGATAAGGAGGCCGCGTATCATTAGGATCTCCAGAGGGTGGAAATTCGCTGGGCACATCCCAGATCAATGTCCCTGGAGTCCAGCCCTTTTCAAAAGCCGCCAAATAAGTGAGTGGTTTAATCGAAGATCCAGGCTGCCGCGGACTCAACGTCATGTTCACCTGGCCAGAGATTTCTTCGTTATCAAAATCCGCGGAACCGACCATAGCCAGAATTTCTCCTGTGCTGGGCTGGATGGCGATCAATGCGCCGTTTTGAACATTTCGGTCACTTAATGCATCAACCTGTTTTTTAACCGCTTGTTCAGCCAGTTCCTGCAACCCGGGGTCAATGGTTGTATACACAGTAAAACCGGAGCGATAAATGGTCTGCGGATCAAACTGTTCTTCGAGTTGGAAGCGTATGTAATTTACCCAATGCGGAAAGCGCATATTGAATTTGGGAGGCTGAAAAACGAAGCTATCAATTTCTTGAGCGGCTTGTACTGCGCCAGAGGCATCCAGACACACTTTCTGCGCCTGTGTGCTGACATAGATGCAGTTGGCTTCCTGGCTGAGTTGAAACATCAAGATGATGACCTGCTTGGAACGAGCAACGGTCACATCGCGATTGGAAAACACATCATATACTGCCGGCGCCTGCGGGATTCCTGCCAGAAAAGCGGCCTGGCTAAGCGTTAATTTGTCTGCCCCAGTTGCAAAGTAGGTTTCAGCAGCTGCCTGGATGCCATAAGCCAGGTTGCCGTAGTTATTTTCGTTTAGATATAGTTCTAGAATCTCTTCTTTGGAGTATTTGCGTGTAATTTCGGCTGCCAGAACGATTTCCCGGGCTTTGCGGTCGACGGTTTTTCGATATCGTTCTTCCGGTGAAAGCAGCAGGGTACGCGCCAATTGCTGGGTGATGGTGGAAGCGCCTGAAACAACCTCTCCTGATGTATAGTTCTGCCAGAGCGCACGCAATATGGCGATGGGATCGTAGCCAGGATTATTATAAAATTCCTTGTCCTCGGTGGCGATAGTGGCTGCAATCAGGTAAGGTGAAATCCTTTGTAGGGGCACATAAGTCCGTTTGCCGGCATTCGGATCCATCATTTCATACAGAACATTCTGGTTTCGGTCGAGAATCCGCGTGGTCTCGAATTGCGACGCTTTAGCGCGCAGGTCGTCCACGGAGGGTAAGGCTCTGGCAATTGAGAAATATTGAAAAACCAGAAAGGACAATACAGCCAGGACGATAAAAACTCCTGCAAATAAGAATCCCACCACCATGCGTAAAAAACAACCCATGACACGCTTCACATCAATAACAGCGGTTGTCACAGGTGGAGTAGGCGCCTGATGATAAGTGTCTCTATCTGGTGTAGATGCCACATGTTTACGCTGGGTGGGTTTCCTTTTTTG
Organism: uncultured Anaerolineaceae bacterium; assembly: GCA_964496705.1. Classification (GTDB taxonomy): domain Bacteria; phylum Chloroflexota; class Anaerolineae; order Anaerolineales; family Anaerolineaceae; genus CAZCBJ01. The sequence continues at coordinate 3,115 of CAZCBJ010000040.1, forward strand.
ACCGAGCACAGGCGGCTGGTAGGCCGCAGGGGTAACCCTTGTTGCGCTTGTGTCTACCTCTTCCACCCGCTGGGGCAGCGGTGTGCCTGTAGTCCCACCTGGCGGAGGTGGAATGGTAAGCTCCTCGCCTCGCTTTTGGAAAGGCGCTGAAGCGGGAGGAACCAGCGGAGGAGAAGTGTAGGGTTCTGCTTCTACAATAGTCCCAGCCTCATCTTGTGTAGAATTGGGCGGCACCAACGGGACAGGACGAATGGGCTGAGTATCACCCAAAACAATCTGCTCAGAATCGCTTTCAACTGAATTTGCCAGCAATCCAGCGTCATCCGCATCGGAATTTGCCGCCAGGAACTTCCTCAGTCGGTCGCCCGGTTTGGTAGGGTTATCTTCGGTGCTATCAGAACCGTTCAGATCAAATGGATCGTCATTCATGTGATCATCATCAACAGTCATAAAACGATACGAAAGTCAGTTTTGTTCCCATTCTAGCATAAAAAAATTTCCCAACAAACCATTTGACCGAAACCCCCGGAACCCTTAAAATCAAAACATGCGCTGGCAGATAGGTCCGGATACTCATCTTAACATTACACTATGCGCTGACTCTCGCAGCAGTAAACCCGATTTTACGAATGATATTATTTGGGAATTAATCTTTGGCGGTGAACCACCTGCCGTAAATCTGCACACAACTTTTGGCCTACGGGCAAGAAGGATGTGCATGTACCCGAGGTTTATCCTAAATTCTATTCCTGCCCAAGATCCAAAAACCTTTTTTAGCCCCCCGGTTATCATCCAATTCACACCAGGGTACATAAACTTTACTTATGAACCTTTTGAGGGTGTCCGCGTGAATTCTGATTATTGGGCTCCGGCATCCAATGCCATATATGGACATCTATCTATCATAGGTCTGCATTCGGGGCAAGTAGACTTGGAGGTGGAGTGGAATGCTGCTCTCACCTTCCTGGATGAGGGCGAAGCCATAGCAGTTGTCTCCAAAGGACGAACGCATATCTTGCACGGCAGAAGTGGGAACCTAAATTTGGTATGTTTTATGTCTGGTGGTCCCAGTCCAAATTCCAGCTCATTAACCGGATTAACTCAGAAAATTACCCTGCAAAATAAACAAGAGCAGCATATCCATTGGACGCTGGTCGCTGGTGATACCCTGGATCATGCGTTTGATATGGCAAAAAAATTGGCTGGGCGGAATTGGGATGCAGTCATTGCCAAAAACGAGCTCATCCATATCTCTCATTTATTGGAAATATTCACAGGCGATCCCGAATGGGATATGTGTTTTAATTTTGCGCAGCACAAAGCCAGGGAGCTCTTCTTTCCTGGCAACCAATCCCTGCCTTTCCCATCTTTTGTCCTAAGCCGCAGGCCCGATCAGGGCTATTCGATGCGAGGCGACGGCAGCGATTTCAACGCTCAATGGAACGGTCAGACCGCTCTGGACACCTATTATATTTCTCAACTTCTGTTACCCGGTGAAGTACCATTCGTTGAAGGTCTGTTAAAAAACTTCCTGGCTACGCAAGATTTATGGGGAGAAATCGATTGCAAACCCGGCCTGGGAGGGCAACGTACACGCAGATTGCTTATGCCAATCCTGGCAACTTTATGTTATGAACTTGCTCCTTATCAACCTGATCACGCCTGGCTCAAAGATATTTACCCCAGATTGTTAAATTTTATCCAGGCATGGTTTTCCAAACAGAACGATGAGGATGAAGATGGATTTCCAGAATGGCATCACTCCATTCAGACTTCCCTGGAAGATGCCCCAATGTACGACCGCTGGGGTCACCATACACAGGGCATTGACGTCTCAACCCTGGAAACTCCCCAAATGGGTTCATTGCTTTACCGCGAGTTGACCAGCCTGTTAAAGATATCTGCAATCCTAGAGGAAAAGCAATCCGTTGAAATCCTCAACGCCTGGCGCGACAGGATTCATCGCCATGTGAACACGCTTTGGAACCATAAATTGGGCGTGTTTTCTTACAGAGATTACCAAACTCATCTTGTGAAAGATGCTATTCACCTGGCTGCAATTAACCATTCCGGCTCTGTTCGCTTGCGAAAAAAGTTCTCACCCGCCCAGAGACTGCTTTTCACCTTTATTGCAGCGACGGAGGAGACACACACATTTCAAATCACCCTTTTCGCCAAACAAGATGGAAAAGAGGTTACCGAAGTCTTTTCTTCCAGCGCGTTCACCTGGTCTTTCGGCGTTGGTAGACTGACGACAAAGAAAACCTATGAATATATCGAACGAGTTAAAGTGGAAGGTGTTGAAAAACCAAATGTTCTGGAAATCACTACTCCCGACTACACCCTGGAAGATATATCCTGCTTGATGCCCTTATGGGCTGGTCTCCCGGATATCTGGCAGGCGCAGCAAATGGTACAAAAGGCCATCTTGCCCCGTTATGCCAGACCGTTTGGGTTGGCGACTGCTCCTGGCAGCCCTTCATCGCTCGCGAACGATAATGTATCTCTCCTCTGGAATCAATTGATTCTGGAGGGTTTGATTCAGTATAATAATCATGAGCAGGCAGTTGCGTTCTTCAGCCACCTGATGAAAGGGATACAAAACTCATTGCGTTCAACAGGTTCAATAAGAGAAATTTATCATGCTTCCACCGGGCAACCATCTGGCGAATTGAACAGCTTGAGAGGCTTAGCCCCAGTCGGTTTATTCATGAAAATTCTAGGAGTTCAGGTAATTAATTCACATGATGTCATCGTTTGGGGTAAGAACCCATTTCTGTGGCCAGTTACGGTAAAATATCAGGGGATGTCCATATTTCGTCAGGCCGAACAAACCACTATTTCATTTCCGGGCGGACAATCAGTCAACATAACCAGCCCAGAAATCCAAAGAATTACTTTGCCTCGATCCTGAAAATAGAAAGGAGAAGCATGGACAAATCTTGCGAGAATTTCCTGTTGTTGCTTGCAGTGGTTCAAGCGCAGGATGCCGAAATCGCCCAGAACGCTTTACTGAAACTAGGCGTTGGCGTTACACGGCTGCCCAGTGTAGGAGGTTTTCTTGGTCGGAGGAATTCCACGCTTTTAATCAGTCTGAAGTCCGAACAAGAACAACAAGTATTGGAAACTTTAAACAGAAATTGCCGGCAACGGGTGGAATTCATTGCTGTTCCTTTGGAAAGCGCGCCGCTCCCATTGCCTGCCCCGACTCCGATCACAGTCGGAGGCGCGACCATATTTTCTGTTGAAGTCGATCATTTTGAGGAGATATAGCATGAAATTAATCATCGCAATACTGCGTGACTACGATACTGATAATGTATCCCACGCGCTAACTTCTGCCAGCCTGCGTGTGACCTCGATTGCGTCCACCGGTGGATTTCTACGCCGTGGTCAGACCACCCTGTTGATTGGATTGGAAGACGAGCAAGTCGACCAGGCACTAGAAATTATTCGCGAGAACTGCACATCTCCTGCGGAAACTGGGCGAAACCGGGCCACCATTTTTGTGGTGAAGGTCGATCGTTTTGTCCATTTTTAATAAAATGGTTCAAATCAAAAAAACCAAAACAGAAAGGGAAAAATAGATGCAATTCATACAAGCCTTTAAGTTCCAATTTGGTAATATTGATTGGTTTAAAAAGCTCATCATACCAGGGTTGATCATGCTGATCCCCATAGTCGGCCAACTGTATGTTCTGGGCTGGGTGATGGAAATCGCGCGCCGCCACATTCAAGGACAGGACGATTCGCAGCTTTTACCACTCACCCGATTTGGTGAATATCTTAAACTTGGTTTTCAGGCTTTCGTGGTTGCCTTGGTCTACGCGATACCAACCATCATCCTGGCATTGCCCATCCTGATCGCCTCCCTGGCGTTTGATCCGTCTGGCAACGCCGGCCCGGGGATCATCATCGCGGTCAGTGTGTGTTTTGGGTTGATCCTCGTCTTATACGAAATTTTGTATGCCTTTATCCTTCCGGCAGCATTGGGTAATTTCCTTGCCCATGGAACCATTCGGGATGGATTAAATATTAAGGCTGCATTTGCTTTGGTGAAGAAAGCGCCTGTTGTTTACCTGTTGGTTATTCTTGGATCAGCATTGGCGGGATTGATCGCCCCCATTGGCGGAATCGCGTGCGGTATAGGCACGGTTCTCACTGCCATTTATGGGCAGTCAGCCTACGGACACCTGTTGGGACAGGCTTACGTAAAAGCTTCATCGCGGCTTTAACATAAAGAAATTCTATTCGCCCCTTGGTTGAAGAAATTTTCAACCAAGGGGCGATAGATCAAATCCACCCGAATCAATCTTCGCTGAATTCCTCGACCTGATAAATAAACACCTCGAGGGCTTTTCTTTTCCATAAATTCGAAGGCGCCCACATCTTGTCGCACAGGTGGGAAAGAAAATCTTGCGTATCCGGCAGTTTCTCCCAAACTTGAGGGAGAAAGGTTGCCCGGCGTGCGCCGTCTTTGAGAATTACCCCATCCACATGCGGGCGAAGTTTACGAACCAAGTCATCCGGCCCACTGTAGATGAGCGCCTGCGGAATGGTCAACCGGGAGATTTCAATTTTAATAATCGGTAATTCGTTGGATTGAACGGGCGGAAATCGATAATCCTCGATGGCAGCAGCAACTGCATGCTCGCACACATCTTGCACCAAAGGTTGATGAGGCTCCAGAGCGCCAATGCATCCACGCAAGTTGCCTCCCATCGTCAAGGTGACAAACGATGCGCCGTCATCTTGCAAGCGCGGCGAATAATCTGAAACATTGACGGGCAAGAGTTTACGCTCATTAACAAATGACACAATGCTGTTGCGGGCAAGTGTCAACAGCACCCATTTCTCATCAGAGGTCAATCTGTCTTCCATATCACCTTAATCCATGATATTTTCGATTGGTATAGACCAGCGGGCAGCCTCCATCGACCTGTTGTGCGGCAATTACCTCGCCAATGAACAAAATTGACTCTGTCATCGGATATTGATGGACTACCTGACAATCAACAAATGCCAATCCGCCCAGGATGAAAAGGGAGCCACTTTCCAAGGTGAACGTGTCCAATCCCGCGAATCGATTCTCGCTATCGTGCCCCCTCCCCGCAAACCGCTCGGCGACCTCCAATTGCTGCTCAGATAAGATGGTTACGCCAAAAACGGATGAGCTCATTACCAAACGGCAAGTGCGCGTGTGATCGGCTAATGTTACGCAAACCCTGGGCGGTTGCAGAGAAATGGAAGTGAACGAATTGACTGTCATCCCGTGAAAAATACCGTTATGTACACTGGTGACCACCGATACCCCGGTCGTCCAGCGGCGCATCGCATTTCGTAAAAGATCACCTGGAATGGTCATTTATCCATCTCATTCATCTACTTCTATTGATTGTACATCTTCAAAAACAGGAGTCAAGCCAAAATTATATAGTATGATAATTAAAAAATTGAGATTGGTGGCTAAATGAGCGACACATCATTTGATGAACCAGAAGAAAAAGGGTCATCGCCCGACAATTCAACAAACCAGCTGAACGTCTGGCATGGTTTCCAAAGTGTGGTGATCACAGCCTTGATTATCGCCACAGTGTTGACCATGTGGACCCCTTCCAACCTGTTCTCAAACCGCTCACTAGAGGAAATGGTCGGACGCATTCAATCCAGGCAAACACCCATTCAGAATTGGCCGACCATCACCCCCGCTCCAAGACCCCGCATCGGGATCGTTGCGGGACATTTCGGCTATGACCCTGGCGCTGTCTGCCCAGATGGGCTTAAAGAAGTCGAGGTAAATCTACGGATTGCTTCATTGGTTCAACAAAACCTTGATAAAGAGGGTTTCAGTGTCGATCTGTTACAGGAATTTGACGAAAGGCTTAGCCAATACCAGGCTTTGGCGCTGCTTTCTATTCACAACGATACCTGCGACTATATCAACGACGAAGCCACCGGGTTTAAGGTTGCAGCAGCCATCGGCAATCCCAATAAGGAAAGGGCTGCCCGGTTGGCCGCCTGCATCAAAAAAGAATATGAGGCTGCCACCAATCTCCCATTCCGTAAGAATCAAGTAACTGATGATATGCGTTTTTATCACACCTTTGAAGAGATTCACAGCAATACTCCCGCAGCCATTATCGAGACAGGTTTCCTTAACTTGGACCGCCAGTTCTTACTGGAGCACACCGATATAGTCGCGAGGGGTATCTCAGATGGGATTTTGTGTTACCTCTACAATGAAAGTGCGCCGGTGGGCGAATTTCTGCCGACCGAATAAGAAAAGTATCGATGGAACTCGAGTCTGACAGCCGCTTCAACCAGGTCATCCTACAAGCGTTCAGGGCCTTTAAGGCTGCAGACCATTCTGAGGCATATCGCCTATCTCAGGCAGCCATCCAACTTGATCCCAACCGGGAAGCACCTTGGTTGATCCTGGCTGCGATTGGCACTCCTGAAGAAAGCATTCAATTTCTCAAACGGGCTTTGGAGATTAATCCATATTCCGAGCGCGCCCGAAAGGGAATGCACTGGGCAGTGGAACGGTTGAGAAAACAACGCAGAAACGCCATCCCAGCCGTCCAACCTATGCTGGGAGACACTGGCAGTCTGGTATTGCCCCGACCGCGCCCGGCCAGTGACACCCAACCGGTGAAAATTAAACCCCTTTCTTCAACCACCAGCCCCTTGATTTCTGATCATTGGGCAAAATGGTTGACCTGGGGCGGCTTAGCAATTGCCTCCATTTTGGTCTTCATAGCCATTTTATTGTTTGTTAATAACCAAATCGTCTCTGCTCGCAGTGTTTCAATATCACGACCGCCGGATGTACTGCTCAAGCCCAGCCTGACACCCACCATCACTTCATCCCCAACCGCTACTTTCACAAACACGCCAACCATCACTCCGACGGAAACACCAACCCTGAAGCCCACCAAAACAGCAAAGCCAACCAAGAAACCTAAGCCCACCCGCGAACCTCCAGATACCCCCACACCGGAGACACAGGTATATTATTCCGACGACAGTGACGACTCACAGGATTACAGCGATCCCAGTCCGGCATCCAACAATAGCGGACGCTGGATCGATGTGGATCTAACCAATCAACGCGTCTACGCCTATCAGGACAATGAGTTGCAGAATTCATTTGTCGTATCCACCGGCACCTGGCAGCATCCCACTGTGACGGGGAATTTCCGAATATACGTCATGTATAAATACGCAGACATGCGCGGGCCAGGCTATTATTTAGCCGACGTACCATATGTGATGTATTTCTACCAGGGGTATGGACTGCATGGCACCTACTGGCACAATAACTTTGGCACTCCAATGAGCCACGGCTGTGTCAACCTGAGCATCTCGGACGCAGCCTGGCTATACAACTGGGCGTCCGTTGGAACACCCGTCAATGTTCATTACTGAGTAGATGCGCGATCCATTCTCCCTCTCGCTGAAAAAGCTCTCCCGGCGCGAATTCCTCAAGATGACCGGCTCTGCATTGCTGGGATTGTTTTTGCTGCCTGATTTCGCTTACGAGACCGAACTAGTAACCGACACCGATCAGGGAAGCTACGGGCGTGTAACCGCCGAGCGCCTTCTGGTATTTAATCGACCGTCCAAAAAAGGGCAGGTGGTGAAGGTATTTCATCGCGACATGGTTCTTCCAATCACGCGCATCACGATCGGAGAAGGTGAGCCATCTTACAATCGAATGTGGTATGAGATGAACGGTGAAGGCTTCGTGCATTCAGGCTCAGTGCAACCTGTTCAGATACGCAAAAATCCAGTCGTAGACAGCTTTCCCAAGGGCGGCATGCTGGCAGAGGTCACCGTCCCCTATACAGATACGGTGTGGAATTTGAATATTCCCGGTCAAACCGCGTATCGCCTGTATTACAGCACAACTCACTGGGTGATGGATATCGTCGAAGATAAGAAGGGGAAAAAGTGGTATCAGGTGCATGAAGATAAATGGCATCTAGATTTCTTCGCTGAACCCAAGCATTTTCACTTCATCACCAAAGATGAGCTGTCTCCATTATCTCCAAACGTCCCTCCTCGTGAAAAACGCATAGAAATAAGACTGGATAACCAGATGGTCATCGCTTATGAAGAGGACCAACCGGTGTTCATGACTCGCACCGCAACCGGCGCTCTATTCAGCGACGGTGACTACCGCACCCAGAAAGGTCGCTATCATACCAATCGAAAGCGACCTTCCAGACATATGGCAGCAGGAGATCTGGCTGCGCCGAACAGTTATGACCTTCCCGGCGTTCCCTGGGTGTGTTACCTGACCAAGAGTGGAGTATCCTTCCACGGCACATATTGGCACAATGATTACGGTCATCCGCGCAGTCACGGCTGCATCAATCTCTCTCCAGAAGCGGCAAAGTGGATTTACCGCTGGTGCCAGCCACGTGTTCCTTATGGTGTGGATTACTGGGAAGAACTTGAAGGAACGCGTGTGGATGTGATATAGTTGATGACATGGCGAGGATCGCATTGTTTGAAGGTCTGATCACAGATGAATATGATCGGGCGGTAGGAGTTTCTTATATTGGTGAGGAGGCATGTTACGTGGTGGATGATGCCGGTTTCAAACGGCATATCTCTTCTGAAGAAGTCGACCGCCAGGTCTTGAGCGTTATGAAAAAACAAATCGAAGGGCATGAGGATTTGCTTTCTGAGGAGACAGCAAAAATGCTCGGTCAGGACGACATCTTCACTCGCGCGATGTTGATCCATCAGTTCAAGCAAATTGATCAACAATTCGACCTCTTGCTTCAAACTGGCATACCGGCTGAGGGGCGGGCTTACCTCGGTATGATGGGTTTCCGCATTGTCATCAATGTCCACGGAGAAGTCCTGGATGTCATCCAACCAGGAATGCCCTCAGATGGGGGGGGGTGAAGATTAATACTTAATCAACCTAACGCTCATTTTTAATATAAAATTCTAATTAGTTTGGTATAAAATACAAATAGAACGATTGGTATAGCTGGTATTCGTTTACGAATGGTTGTATTGGGCCTGAATGAGCGAAAGGACTAGACCCGGATGACCCCAGATTTCATTATCGATGTGAATGAAACCGATTTCGAATATGAAGTGATTGCCTTTTCGCAAAATGTTCCTGTAATTGTTGATTTCTGGGCAACCTGGTGCAAACCCTGCAAGGTTCTGGGCCCCATGTTGGAACGCTTGGCAATAGAAGCGGGCGGCGCATTTCGCCTGGCTCGGGTAAACGTTGATGATAATCCCAATCTTGCCTTGAGGTTCGGGATTCGCTCCATTCCCACCGTAAAAGCTTTCACCAATGGAAATATTGTCGCCGAATTTGCAGGGTTACAGCCCGAAAATCGCCTGCGAGAATTTTTATCCAAGATAACCCCGCCCAGTCCAACCACGCTGGCGGTGGAAAAAGCAGATAGCTTCCTTTCTGTAAAACGCTGGAAAGAGGCCGAGCAAATTTATCGACATGTTCTGGAGCAAAACCCTGGCCAGCCGGCCAGCCTCCTGGGATTGGCGAAATCATTGCTGGCTCAAGGCAAAAGTCAGGAAGCCATGGATATTTTATCGGATTTTCCTGCCAGCCGAATGTATTCGCAGGCCGAAATGCTGCTTCCGTTGGGCAGAGCGATGCAAGCTATGCATAGAGGCGCTTCCTTTGATGAAACGGAGCTGGATGCGACCTTCAACCGCTGCATTCATCTGGCCAGTCGCGGCAACCTCGCGGCAGCCCTGGACGGTCTATTCGATATTCTCCGCCAGGATAAGCATTATCGCAACGATGAAGCCCGGATGACTGCTCTGGCTGTCCTGGAGCTAATGGGCTCGGACGACCCTCAGGCGCGCATGTATCGGTCAGAACTGGCATCCATCCTTTTTTAAATGATTTGGATAATAAGCTAAGGCCGGTTTGTTAAATATCAGACCGGTACTTTTGATTTCAAGTAATCTGGCATATAATTTTTCAAAATACAGGGATAAACCATTGCTTCACAAACAGGAATTTTTAACGAACGTGGAAGTGCGGATGGTCATCTTTGGTTTGGTGGATGAATGTCTGCAAATCCTATTGTTCGAGAAGGACTCGCTTCAAGATAATGCCTTTCTCGAATTGCCAGGCAGTCCGGTTTTTGTTAACCAATCTCTCGAAGAGACAGCCAGTCAATGTCTGCACAGTTTGATCGGTAAGCGTGATTTCTACTTCGAGCAGCTTTATTCTTATGGTGAGCCTGGTCGGAGTGAAAAAGAATTCAGATTGTCTGTGGTCTATTTTGCGATCATCCCCGCCCACGCCTGTCCCAGCATGGAAACGAAAATCCGCACATTATGGATACCTGTTGAACAGCATCCGACTCTGGTGAAGAACCACAATAAAATCGTAATTTATGCCTTGCGTAGACTGAGATATAAAATGGAATATACTGCTATAGCTTTCGAATTATTACCCGATGAATTTACGCTCAGCGAGCTGCAGAAAACATATGAAAGCATTCTTGGCGAAAAATTGGATAAACGCAATTTTCGCCGAAGGATGATCGATGCTCAGGTGATAGAGGCAACCAATAAGACCCGCGGCGGCGAAGGTCGTCCGGCAAGGTTGTATCGATACCGCCAGGATGCTGTCGCTGAAGTGAAAGCCAGAAGATTATTCCCATAATATTCCTCAAAAAAAAAGAAAATGATTTAGAGAAAGGGCAGTCCAATGGCCGAAAACACGCCGAAAAGTTATCGCAATCTGGTCATTTACGAAGTGTATGTTCGAAACCACGCTCCGAACGGAACATTTCCAGAGGTGGAAGCGGATCTTCCCCGTTTGAAAACGATGGGAGTGGATGTGGTCTGGTTCATGCCCATCCACCCCATTGGCCAGTTGAACAAAAAAGGCAGCCTGGGTTGTCCTTATTCCATCGCAGATTATCGAGCGATAAACCCAGAGTATGGCAGTGAGAAAGATTTCAAACAGGTGATCCAAACCGCTCATCGATTAGGTATGAAGGTGATGATCGATGTGGTTTATAACCACACTTCTCACGATTCACTGCTGGTTAAAAATCATCCCGAATGGTTTCATCAAGATGCATCCGGAAAACCTGTGACCACTGTACCAGCCTGGTCGGATGTCATAGACCTCAAACAACCCAATCCTTCTTTATATGCCTATCTTCTGGAAAGCCTCCAGCATTGGGTGTCAATGGGTGTGGATGGATTTCGTTGCGATGTGGCCTCCATCATCCCCCTGGATTTCTGGCTTCGCGCTCGGAAGGAAATTGGAAAAATGAATCCAGATATCATTTGGCTTGCAGAGTCCGTCCATGCCAGTTTTGTCAGCCACCGTCGGTCAAAAGGTTTATATGCAATCTCGGATGGTGAGCTTTATCAGGCTTTTGACATTGAATATGACTACGATATTTGGCCGATCTGGCAGGCAGCTGTCACGCATCACTGGTCTATCAATCGTTTTGTGGATATGCTGTTATTCCAGGATTGCATTTATCCTCACAATTATGTCAAGATGCGCTGTGTTGAAAACCACGATCAGCCACGTATCATGAGATTAGCGCCTGACCGTGATCAAGCTCTCGCTTGGACAGCCTTTCAGGCATTTAATCAGGGCGCTTTCTTGATTTACGCCGGTCAGGAATCGGGCGCGTATCACACTCCTTCATTGTTCGATGTGGATAAGGTTGGTTGGGGCACCTATTCATTACAGCCTTTTCTGACCCGTCTTGCACAAATGAAAAAAGACCCCGCGCAAATAATGGGTCAGTTCATCATACTCGAATCCGAACCCTTATTGCAGGCTGTCTGGTTTTATCCTGAGGGTGAAAGTCTGTATGGTGTTTTCAATCCTGCGGGAAGCCGCCAGGTATTCAAGACTCAGCTACCGGATGGCCGTTACGAAGACCTCATCAACGACCGCGAAGTGAGAATATTTCACAGCCGCATGGAAGCGCCAGCCAGCTGCGCGATTCTTAAGGTGAAACTGGATGGGCCTCCCCGTCCCTATTCCAGCCAATTTTTCACCTTTAATTTTCCACCGGAAAGTTGAACTAGATCGCTTCATCCATACATTTGGTAACGGCATTCACAATGTGAATATGCTGATACTTTCGATATGAAATGTATGGGGAAACATATCGAACAAAGCCACACTGGCCAAGCGATACCCAGCCTGCAGTAACTTCTCAGCATCTCTGGCGAGTGTGGATGGATTGCAGGACACATACACCACCCGCTGAGGTTGCAGGTTGATCAAAGCTTCAAGTGCTCTTGACGCCATGCCCGCTCTTGGGGGATCGACGACCGCCAGATCAATCCTGCCCGGCTTTAATCCTGGCA
>CAZCBJ010000040.1:15485-23861 GCA_964496705.1 uncultured Anaerolineaceae bacterium
TTGCTCTGTTGTACCGACATACAACTCAACATTCTCAACCTCAGCCAGGTTTTCCACAAAATCATCACAAGCTGACGAAGATACCTCTACTGCGATGGTCCGTTTCGCGGATTTTCCCAGAAATTTGGTGAAAAGACCTACCCCGCAATACAAATCCATCCATATCATGCCGGGATCGATCGAGAGCTGTCCGACTAGATAACGAATCATTGCCTCAACCTGTGAGGTATTAACTTGGAAAAAAGATCCGGCTGATACTTTGAATATTTCTCCGTTCACTTCCATAACCAGATGGTCATCCCCTGCCAGAATGATTGGTACCCCCTGGTTCATCAAAACCGCGGAGATTCGATCCTCTATCGTAAATTCAAGGATTTCATCGCAACCGTCCAGTACCACCAGCACTTCATTCCGCGTGTCTGCCCTTATCTCTATTCTTCCCATATGAAGGTCTCGCGGCAAGTCTATTTTCCGCCATACATCTTTTATAGCAGGATGAATGATATGACATTCATCAATTTCAATAACCTTGTGCGAACTGGCCGCTTGAAAGCCTAACCGCCCGGATGGACCCAAGTGAAATTGAGCCATATTGCGGTATCCCCAAATTGCATCTGACCACTTCACTTCCTGTATAGGAACGTCTGCAAATGCAGCAATCCGTTGAAGCGCCTCGTTAAATACTTTAATTTTTATTTTGGCTTGATAGTCGTAGGACATATGCTGAAAATGACACCCGCCGCACACTCCAAAATGTGCGCAGCGCGGTTGGATACGATCCGGGGATGGGTTTAGCACCTCAACCAGGTCGGATTGAGCGAAACTGCTTTTTTGTCCTCGTAGACGAACGCGCACCCTTTCCCCCGGAAGCACATAGGGGACAAAAACAATCTTCCCATCCGGCAATTTTCCCAGCCCCTGGCCTCCCTGAACCAGAGTGCCTACTTCGACAATATACTCGTCCATTTTTATTATATTTGGCGACTAATCATTTTTCCAGTATTCGGCGGTCAGGAATCTAGTAGTCGAAGGAAATGACCGACAACCTGTGGATCAAATTGTTTCCCGGTATGATCTTGAATATACTCTCGCACCAATGCCTCACCCCAGGCTTTTCGATAAGGTCGATCAGAATTGAGGGCATCCCAGACATCAATGATCGCGAATATTCTTGCCGACAATGGTATTTGCTCGGCCACCAACCCACGAGGATAACCTTGCCCATTCCAATGTTCATGGTGGCAGTAAGGGATTTCCAGTGCCTGGCGCAAATATGGAATTGGCGCCAACATTTCATAGGCATAATTGGGGTGTTGGCGCATGATTTTCCATTCGACTTCTGCCAGCGGGCCTGTCTTGAGTAGAATTTGATCCGGGATACCCATTTTTCCAATGTCATGCAACAAAGCGCCACGTCTGATATGCACCAAATCTTCTTCGCCTATTCCCATCATTTGCGACAGCCTCAAGGTCATGTCAACAACACGTTGAGTATGTCCCTCTGTTTCACGGTCGCGAAGATCCAATGCGCGCGACCATCCTTCAATGGTCGCGTCATACGCTATGCGAAGCTCTTGATTGGATCTCTGAAGGTTATCAAATAATTCTGAGTTATCCATCGCCAGCGCAGCCTGGCTTCCGAGTGCCTCCAGAAAATCCAGCCATTCGCCATCTGGGCGAAAAATGCGATGGTGAAAAAGTTCCAGAACCCCTTTGACCTGTCCTTTGGCCACCAACGGAACCGCGTGATAGGCTTGAAAACTTTGTCCAGCGGTAGTGAAATGCTCCGGCAGAGGTTGTTGAACCAAAGACAAATCCGGATAACTGACCATACGCCTGCGAATGACAGCTTCCCAGGGAAAGTTACGGTTCTGATTGACCGAAAGAATAAGATTGGGAGGAATTTGGTAGCCTTTTGTCGTGAAAATGCTCAATTTCTGAGTGTATGGATCTAATCTTAAGATGTTTGCAGCATCAACTCCCAAATGATTGACCGCCTGATTGAGCAGTATATCCAAAGAAAGCTGCAATTCAAACGTTGAGGTGATGGCCAGATCTATCGCTCGCAGCGCAGCCATTCGCTGCAAGCTGCGTTGGGTATGATTATGCAACCTGAGCCTATGGATGGAGGTACCGACGATTTCTGAAACCGTATTCAATAGATGTGCCTCTGTCGCAGAAATTTTTCGCGGCAATTCCACCGACAGTAAAATAATTCCAATCATTTCATTCGTCATTTTTATAGGCTGACATACCCCCCCATACCCAGGGGGCATATTAGCGCGAATGTTTTGTGGTATTCTCTCATCGACAAAGAATTCATCGCTAATAAAAACAAGCTCAGCAGAGTGTATACAGCCGAAAAGGCCATCGTTCTGTTGGTTACTTGGCAAATCCATTTGAGTCAACCATCCCCGAGCTTGCTCTTGTCTCAGACTCCCATCCACAGGATGGATCAGCCAAATCCCGCCGTGCTTGATATTTAGTGTTTCCAGAACTTCATCCAACACCTTGGCCAGCATATCGTCCATCATGTCGGAGGTTCGTAAAATTGTTGATAACCGATTGACAGCTTCCAGCTCAATCACTCGAAGTCGTAATTCGTCTTCGGCATGCAGGCGCTGCACCTGGTTATCCCATTCGCGAAGCGCTCTTTCACAGATATGCGGCATATCTGCCAAAGTGGTATCAGATTTGACCACATAATCCAATACCCCGGCTTTCATAGCATCTACTGCAATCCGCTCATTACCATGACTAGTCATTAATATCACCGGCTTTGAGCAGGTCTGACCCGCCAATGTCACCAACTCCATACCCTCGCCGTCCGGGAGCAGCCAATCTGCAATCACTAAAGTATGATCAGACTCTTCAAGAATTCTTCGGGCTTCTTCTATGGTGTGAACTACATCCAGGTGAAACTGCCGTCCACGTGAATCGAAGGCGCGCCGGACTAACTCAATATGGGCTGGTTCATCCTCCACCAATAATATTTTTTCCACATGACCCTCCTTGATACTGCGTGCGGATTATTTTGGAGGGCAGGTATTCCAGCTCATCCAATAGAATCCGAGATCATTCATCAATTGGCGAAATTTTTCATAATCAACCGGCTTGACGATGTAGCTATTTGCGTGACGATTGTAGGCCTCACCCACATCCCTTTCTGCATCTGACGTGGTCAGGATCACGATCGGGATGGATCGAAACTCATCGGAATCTTTTAATATCTTTAAAATTTCAATACCATCCACTTTTGGTAATCGTAAATCCAGGAAAATTACATGTGGTCGTGGGCTGCTGAGCGGATTCTGATAATTTCCCAGATGACACAAATAATCCAACGCCTGTTGACCGTCGGTTAAGTGGATTAATGTGTTAACAATCCGATGATCAGCCAATTGCCGTTTAACCAACTCGGCATGGTCTTCATTATCCTCAACCAATAAAACGATTACAGGTTCCCCTGACATATATCTTCCTTATGGAACATCACCTTCGGTGGCCAGGGACAAAAAGAAGGTCGAAACTTTGCAATACCTTCCAGTATAAACCTTATTCTACCATTATACATTTCTCCGATACGTTTCAAGAGAGCCAGACCAACCAATTCCTGTACCTTCAGTCTTTGGATCTAGCCTCTCAAATAAGCGAAACGCCGTTCGCTGTAACGTGAGTCTATCCCAATTCCATTGTCATAAAAAAAATTTATATATCACCAATCACAAACATTGGCATGTCAGCACCTACCTTGATGCAGATTTTCTTTTGATCGATTCTTGAATCGACAAGTGAAAACGCATCTTTAACGATTAAGTTGAAGGGTATTTTTTCTGAAAGATCATATACTCAAGCGAAATTTTTTTAAGGTCGTGATCAAATCCTATCTTTCCAAATCAGCCTGTTTCCTTTCGGTGATTTCCCGAAAAGAAGCCAGAAATGCAGGTTTCGCAGCCCAACCACGCTCGACTATGCGAATTTCCCAGATGAGTAATTGGAAACTTAAATTGGCGGGTTTACCCTCACAAGAACCCGATAAATCCATTTCGTAAGGAAAACCACCTACCAGAATTGTAGGTGGTTCTTTTGGCGGAGAGGGTGGGATTTGAACCCACGTCACCTTGCGGTGAACACGCTCTCCAGGCGTGCGCGCTAGGCCAAACTACGCGACCTCTCCAGATTGTTGGGAGAATACCTATCCCTCATGCGAGGAAAAATTATACCATACTGGCTCTTAATCCGATGCGCACAAAAGTCACAAATCGTTGTATGATTAGAAAACGTCTCTTTTATCGCTGCGCATTCTGGCTCAATCAGATAAGGTTATCATGCTTTATTATTTTAAAACCAGGTCATCTATTTCCTTTTTCTATATGATCCTGGCAATCATCTTCACTTCATGTGCGCAACAATCCCCTGCGTCTGGCACACCGACCATGCGTCCGACGAATACTGTTGTTCCTATCCAGCCCATACCCACCTCGACACCAACCATCATCCCTTCCCTTACCCAAACCCTCACCCCCACCTTAACACTAACATCTACTCCGGCGCCGTTGATGGATTTTTCCCAAGCAAAAGTTATCAACATCGGACTTCTACCACAATGGAAATGCTTGATCACCCTACAGCTCCCTGACGAGGTGAAGGGTCAATACTTCGCTTTGGTTAACAGAAATAAAGAATACGACTGCGAAGTTCTAAAAACAGCCAATAACCGCTTATATTGCATCGGTCCGCTTGCCGGAGTGGATAAATTCGTGAACTTCAAACTATATCAAAAGGATTTGGATTACCCGGTATTCGAAGCAGATTTGCGCATGCCGGCGTTTCCATAATTTATGGTCGGCGCTGACTTTTTCGATCTCTGGTCCACCGGAAGAGCCATCCTTCTCGGGCAAGGGGCGTACACCTATTACAACTCGGTATATCCTCCTGCGGCTGCCTTGTTATATACACTGCTGGCTTTGTTTCCATTTCCAGTGATGTATGGATTGTGGACAGGCCTAAACGTCATTTCCATCATCAAACTTCCCAAAGATTTGGCTCCGGGCAAGACCAATTATGCCTGGTTCCTGTTCAGCCCGGTGGTTTTTACCATAGCTATCGGTCAAATTGATCTGCTCCTCTTCTGGTTAAGCCACCCGATCCGCAAAGGAGGATGGATTGCCGTATTGGCTGCCACCTTGATCACCATCAAGCCACAGGTTGCCTTTATCGTTTTGCCCTGGTATCTGATCCAATGGTTGGTCAAAGACCGGAAAATGCTGATCCGCTGGGCGCTTTGTACTGGAATTTTTCATGCACTGCCCTTGTTATATGATGTCACCATATACCAACAATGGTTGGGGGCGTTGCAAAATCAAAACACAAAACGTTTGCTCGCCAGCACCGGCATATTCACCTTGTCCAATCTGGATGTGCCCTTTTGGATCATGGCAGTATTGGCTGGACTGGTTCTGATATACGGTCTGATGCGGGATCGGTTGACATCCATTTCCACCCAAATTCTCGGGCTTCCCTGGGGAATCTGGTATGAAAATGTCATTCTCATTGGTCTGGCACCCTGGTGGCTGATGGTGCCAATTAGCTGGATTGCCTTCCTGACTGCTTACCTGGTCAAGAATAGTTTTCCTTTCTTACTGATCCCCCTGGCTGCCTTCTTGTGGCGAATCTTCAAGAATGGCGTGTTCCCAAAAACCACCTTGTCGAATGAAATTTAATTGTTTATAATTGGCTTTACCGGGCGGTTAGCTCAGTTGGTTAGAGCACTGCTTTGACATAGCAGAGGTCGTAGGTTCGAGCCCTATACCGCCCACACAACTGGATAGCTCATCAAGAGAGGTGGAGGGACCGGCCCTATGAGACCTCGGCAACCACCAAGTGCAGGTGCCAAATCCGGCAGAATCCGCAGAATTGCGGTCTGGCAGATGAGAATGGTACATTGCATGACCCTCTCTGACCAGAGAGGAATTTTTTTATGAGTGAGGTCGCATGCAGCGCAAATACACCAATCGGTTCTTTTTGGACACTCTGGAGCAACAGGTCATTATTTTTGACGGTGCCATGGGAACCAGTCTGCAAAACATGAATATGAGTGCGGAGCACTTTGGGGGAGAAAAAACCAATGGCTGCATTGACTACCTGGTGATCACTCATCCACAGGCCGTTGAGACTGTCCACCGCTCATTTCTTGAGGTCGGAGCAGACGTCATTGAAACCGACACCTTCCGCGCAAACCCTCTTACCCTGAACGAATATGGCTTGGCTGAACAGACACTGTCAATCAATCACGCTGCGGCAAATCTGGCCCGGCGGCTGGCAGATGAATACAGCCAGAACGGTCATCAACGTTTTGTCGCCGGAGCCATTGGCCCCTCCGGCAAGCTGCCATCCATGAATGACCCGGAGTTATCCAACATTACATTCGATGAGTTGGCCGCCAATTTCCATCAACAAGCCGTTGGGTTGCTGGAAGGTGGTGTGGATTTATTACTCATCGAAACCTCACAGGATATCCTTGAGGTCAAAGCCGCCGTAGCCGGTATCCATCAAGCTTTTCATGACAGCGGCATCTTTGTGCCTATTCAAGCCCAGATTACATTGGACACTACGGGTAGAATGTTACTGGGAACAGATATCGCCGCTTCTTTGACCATTCTGGAGGGACTGCCCATCGATATCATCGGCATGAATTGCTCAACCGGGCCTGATTATATGCGTGAACCGCTGAGATTTCTTAGCCAGCATTCGCCTCTGCCCATCTCCTGCATACCCAATGCCGGATTGCCTCTGAATATTGACGGTCAGGCGGTATATCCGTTGCAGCCTGAACCGTTCTCTCAATTGCTTAAAGAATATGTTGACCTTTTCGGAATCCGAATCGTTGGCGGTTGTTGTGGAACCACACCCGAACACATTCGCCACTTGGTGCATTCTGTTCAAGGTCGCTTATTGGAACCCAGAACCAGGTATTTTGCTCCACATCTCGCCTCCAGCGTCTCTGCTGTGTCTATGCGTCAGGATCCTGCGCCATTTCTAATTGGGGAGCGCCTTAATACCCAGGGCAGTCGAAAATTCAAACAATTGATCCTTGAAGAAGATTATGAATCGATTCTAGAAATTGCCAACCAACAGGTGGACAGCGGGGCTCATGGACTGGATGTTTGTACGGCATTGACCGAACGGTCTGATGAGGCTCTCACCATGCGCAAGGTGATTAAATTATTGGCTCCGGTCGTGCGCGCACCATTGGTGATTGATACCACCGAACTGGATGTGCTGGAAACAGCGCTAAAGACCGCCCCAGGGCGCTGCATGATTAATTCCACGAACCTTGAAGCTGGCCGTGAAAAGGTTGAAAAGGTCTTCGCGCTTGCCCGCCAGCATAATGCCGCCGTCATCGTCCTGACCATAGACCAGCAAGGCATGGCCAAGACGGCAGCCCGCAAATTGGAGGTAGCCAAACAAATATACGATATCGCAGTCCATGACCATGGTTTGCGACCCGGAGACTTGGTTTTTGATGCATTGACTTTCACACTGGCTACTGGTGATGACGAATTTTCTAATTCTGCAATGGAGACGCTGGAAGGCATTCGCGCAATTAAAAACGAAATACCCGGGATTCTTACCTCCCTTGGAATTAGTAATGTCTCTTTCGGTTTAAATCCAGCAGCCCGCGCAGTGCTCAACAGCGTGATGCTATATCATGCCGCTCAGGCAGGCCTTGATATGGCCATCGTCAATCCGGCGCACATTACACCTTATGCTGAATTAACCAGTCAGGAACGACAATTAGCTGAAGACTTGATCTTCAACCGCCGTAGTGATGCGCTCCAGCGGTTGATCGATTTTTTTGAAGGAAGCGGCTCAGGCGCGTTGAGAAAGACTGGCAGCGACCAGGCAGCTCTCATGGCTTTATCCGCATCCGAACGATTACATTACCGCGTCGTCCACCGCATCCGCGAAGGCGTTGAACAAGATATTGATCTGTTGGTGGCAGCCGACAGCCCGGTTGAAAAGCAAACCAGCGCTGTAAAAATACTGAATGAAGTCCTTCTGCCTGCAATGAAAGAGGTGGGCGATAAGTTCGGCGCTGGAGAGTTAATCCTACCTTTCGTACTTCAATCAGCCGAAGTAATGAAAAAGGCGGTTTCGCATCTTGAAAACTATCTTGAGAAGAAGGAAGGCACAAGCAAGGGCTTGCTCGTGCTGGCGACCGTTTACGGAGACGTGCATGATATCGGCAAGAACCTGGTGAAAACAATTCTCTCCAATAATGGATATGCGATCGTCGATCTGGGTAAACAGGTCCCTGCCGAGAAAATTATTGCCACTGCCGTTGAGTTAAATGCAGACGCAATCGGATTGAGC
>CAZCBJ010000041.1:0-2485 GCA_964496705.1 uncultured Anaerolineaceae bacterium
GTCAAATTTCCCAGTTTAAATTCCATAAGATTTCTCCTCGTATTGATTCACAATCTTTTGATGCATGCAGGCGTGAATGGTGACAACCGCCTAGCTTGCGGAACGATCGGTGATTTCCAATGCCTGATCGATCAGCGCAAAACCGTCGGCAAGCTGCTCCGGTGTGATGATCAAGGGCGGGATGATCAATACCGTGTGCCAGTGTGTGTATAAAAATAAGCCGCGCTCCAACAAATATTTACGAAATGCGATCATTTCGGGGCTGGTGTGATTGTAGGCTGCCATGGGTTCACGGGTCGCCCGGTCGCGCACCAACTCGATAACACCAAACAGCCCGATCGAGCGTACTTCTCCCACCGAGGGATGACGGTCCTGAAGTTCGGCCAGCATATCAGCCATGACCGCACCCGTCTCAGCAGCCCGCTCCACCAGGCGGTCCTCGCGCATTGCTTCAATCACCGCGATTGCCGCCGCCAAAGAGACAGGATGACCGTTATAGGTCAATCCAGACTCGTAAGGACGCTCATCAAACGCGGCTGCAACCTCAGGCTTCATCGCCACACAGCCCAACGGTGCATAACCGGAAGTCAGACCCTTGGCCATGGTGATCATATCAGGCACGACGCCCCAATGCTCCACCGCGAACCATTTTCCTGTTCGCCCAAAACCACTCATCACCTCATCCAGTATCATCAGAATACCGTGCCGATCACAGATTTCGCGCACCCCCTGTAAATAACCTTGAGGTGGGATGATTACGCCGTTGGTGCCGGTGACGGTCTCAAGCAGAACCGCAGCGATCGTTCGCGGTCCCTCGTACTGAATGATTTCCTCAAGGTGGTTGAGATAATCCAGGCAAAAATCCTCCTCGGATATGTCCGGCTGGTTGCGGTGGAAGGCGGATCGATAGCGATAAGGGTCTAGGAAATGAACCACTCCCGGCATGACCGCCGGCTCCCAAGCCGTGCGCCGCGGATCGCCGGTGAGCGCCATCGCCCCCATGGTCGCGCCGTGATAGGAGCGGTATCTGCTGAGTATTTTGGTCCGCCCGGTGCGACCGCGCGCCAGCTTGATCGCATTCTCGTTGGCGTCCGCTCCGCCCAGGGTGAAGAGGAATTTAGTCAATCCCGGCGGTGTGATCTCTGCCAGCAGTCTGCCCAGTTGGGCGCGCGGACGGGTAGCCATCTGGGGACCCGCAAATGGCAGCTCGCGCACCTGACGCACCATGGCTTCGATGACCCGCTCGTCGCCATGTCCAAGATTGACACACATCACCATCGAATTAAAATCTAGATAACGCTTCCCGGCTGTGTCCCAAAAATAAACACCTTTTGCCGTCTGAACAGGGATGGGCGAAACGTGCGCCTGGGCTGACCAGGTCCAGAAATTGTGCTCCAGACACAATGGCAGAATTTGCTCTTGAGGCAGTTCCTTCATCGATTCCTCGGGGTTTTAATCTAATGGATACATGCGGTATTATACCTGTACAATAAAATCAAAACGACGACCGATGGAATAGGATGGATACACCTAATGGACAACCAACCACGACCATTCATTAACAAAATTGCCCTGGTGACCGGATCCGGGCGCGGGATCGGGCGCGCGATCGCGCTAAAATTAGCCGAGCGCGGCGCGGACGTGGTGATCAACTACGTCCGCAATCATGAGCCGGCCGAGGAAACCGGCGCGCTAATCCGCGGAATGGGTCGGCGGGCGCTGGTTTGCAAGGCCAACCTTTCGCGCCCGGAAGACATCGAGCAGTTATTCTTGCGCATCCGTGAAGAATGGGGTGGGCTGGATATATTCATCAGCAATGCCGCTTCAGGTTTCAACCGCCCTGGCATGCAACAGAAGGTGAATGGTTGGGATTGGACCATGAACGTCAACGCGCGCGCTTTTCTGCTCGCCGCCCAGTTGGCTGTTCCGCTGATGGAACCGCGTGGCGGAGGCGTGATGGTTACCATCACCAGCCCGGGTGCCACGCGCGTGCTGCCCGATTATATCGCGGTGGGAGCCAGCAAAGCTGCGCTGGATGCGCTCATGCGTTATCTGGCAGTGGAGCTGGCCCCAAAAAATATCGTGGTCAATGCGGTCTCCCCGGGCATGGTGCTGACTGATGCCCTGCAGCATTTTTCGTTTATGAGCGATTCCAGTGTGATTGAGCGCACGGTCGCCAACACGCCTGCCGGGCGCTTGGTGGAACCCGAGGATGTCGCCGAACTGGTCGCTTTTCTGTGCACGCCCGCAGCCGCCAAGATCTGCGGTCAGGTGATTGTCATTGACGGCGGTTTCACCCTGGGTGTGCCAAAGTAACTCAATCCTCCACCAGCAACGCCCGGGCCGGTGAGCCGTCGCAACCGGCCAGCTTCAAGGGTAATGCAAGGAGCTGATAGGTTCCTGCCGGAATGGCATGCAGATCCAGGCCTTCGAGGATCACCATCCCGGCTTTGAGCAATGCCTCATGCGTCGGGCGGCTCTTCTT
>CAZCBJ010000041.1:2495-23565 GCA_964496705.1 uncultured Anaerolineaceae bacterium
AGGGCGACACCGACAGGTAATCCACACCCACCAGGCGAACCTGGAGGTCAGCCAGGTACTGCGCGCCGGACAGCGGGATAGCCACAAAATCTTTTTGAAAATCCATCTCCCCCCGTTCCCAAATCTGAGAATTGCGGGTGCGGAATAACACGCGCTTATGTCCTTTCTTCACCCCCGCCTGCGCCATTACTTCGGCGTTGATCTCAGAGACCTCGTCCGATAGATGAAAAACCTGAGCGACTCCCACCAGAATCTCCAACGGCAGCGTATCCACCCCGCTCGTGCCGGGAAGGAAGTGCACCGGAGCATCCAGATGTGTGCCGGTATGCACACTTAAGCTCATGCGCGAAACGTTAGCATTCGCGCCTTCCTCAATTTTGCTGACCCGTTCCAATACGACGCTCGGATCGCCCGGCCAGACGGGCATAGCGGGGTGAATTGCCAGGGTGATGTCATGAATAATCATCTTTCCTCCTAAAATAAATATTCTCCTACCAGGCGCATTGGTCAAACACCGCCTCTAAAAATATTCGTCTTTGGCTAACGCTCAGCGGGCGCAGTTGCGCATAATCCTCCAGGCGGGCTGTTAAAAGCTGGGTATTGATATGGCGTCCGTTGTAGAAAATATGCCGGTCAACAAAAACATTGCGACTAGGCTCTTCCATTTGATCGAAAAAAAGATTTCCCAGACCATAATGAACGAACGCATCATCGATCAGCGTCATCGTTTGCGGATAGTGCGCCTGACTGCCGCTTACCACAGCCGCTCCTGCCCGTGCGATGCGTTGTAAATCCACCCGCTGTGCAGATTGGGGTTGGTAATTGAGGAATTGACCGAACTCGAAGTGTTGAAAGGTGACTACCGGTAGATAACCAGCCTGGCGATACATGATTATCCGTTTTTCCATTTCATCCAGGTCGCAAGGATTAGCGCCGGGCCGTTTTTTGTCAGCCAGCACGTCTGGCGGGCCGACCGAGTTGCAACCCATGAACACCAGGTGGTTGCTATTGTGGGTCACGAATAAATCCTCGCCTGCCTCAATCAAGTCCCTACCGCCGCCGTAATAAGGCATGCCGCGCTGCTGATATAGCTGCAGGGTGTAGGAGAAAGCCTCCACGCCGTAATCGGTGAGGTGGTTGCCGGTGAGCTCCACCACATCTACCCCGGCAAAGGGTAGCAAATCATAATAGGCCGGGCTGCTGCAAAAACGTAATTCTTTGCGCACCGGCACGGCGGATGGGCAGGCAGGTGTAAAGGCAACCTCGTTGCTGACATGCGTGATGTCTGATCCGGTCAACCAATCGCGGATTCTCTCTGCCGGATAGTTAATCCCCTTTTCTTCCATGCGAACCGCGGTCATGCGCACCAGCGCAGTGGTGCCGGTGAGAGTGAGCAAGGTGCGAAGCGACCGGTCATAATTTCTACAGGGCAAAGATGCTTTCAACTCACCCAATGCAGGCAATGCCCGGCTCTCGTCCACAGGCGTGAACTCAAATGCAAGCGTCAAAGGATATTGGTCGGGATCAAAATCAGGCTGCAAGGGTGATTGTTGCTCAACCTCCAGCACCTTCCAGCGCGGGGTCAATTCTTCAAAAGGGATGACGCCCCATGCAGGCATCGACTGCCACGCTTCATCCACCAACACATCTTGATCCGCCACCCGAACTTTACCCGCAGCGGGGGCTCCCAGCAACTCGATCATCGCCTGGCGAGTGCTCTCGGTCATGAAGATTGGGGAATCCCCAAAAAAGTAACTGGTTTCGCCTCGCCACACACTGCGCAATTCAGTCCACGAAATTCTGTCCAGAACCGTCGGAAAGGGTGCTACCAGAACATAGGTGTAGCGGATGGCATCTCCGCAGCTTTGATTTCGCCAGACAGATTGTCTGAGCTGGGCATCTGCAGCCGACGGCGCGCTGGACAGGCTTAATCCATTGATAAGGCCCAGTTCTTCTCTCAAGCTTGGAGGAACTGCTGGTGAGAGCCATAGCGTGAAATTAGCAGATAAGGTCAGAGGCTCTTTTTTGTCTGTTGATGCGGATGAGACCGGTTTCCCTTTGCTGAACACGGCTGTTGCATCCACAACTGGCGTGGGTGTGACCGGCGGGATGGGTGTGGGCAATGAGGCAAATACTGTCTGTGTGGCAGTCTGCGCAGAAATCCACACCGGGAGAGGAGACCCCTCGCGAAAACCATAAGCTGCCAGATTGCTGGTGAACAACACCAGCAGGATGAATAAACCTGAACAGCGTTGAAAGGCGGACATAGTGGTGGCATGATTATACCTTTATCCATTCTGCCCCGTGCTGCTGCATGACTCCAACAGAAGGCTGGCACCTTTTCCTCAAAGGTTGATAGCTCTTGATAGGCAGAGGTTTTATAATTAGCTCATCCAAATGAAAGGCGGTAAATATGCGCCAGGTAGCGGTCATCGGAATCGGACAGACAAAGATTGATGAACATTGGGATAAGGCGCTGCGCGTGCTGGCTGGTGAAGCCGCATTGGCTGCGCTCCAAGATGCCAGAATGCCCGCCGTCGAGGGTGTCTACGTCGGCAACATGATGTCGGGCGGCGCCAACCACCAGCAACATCTGGGCGCCTACATTGCAGATTGGATTGGGTTGCGCTACAGCGAGGCTTTTAAAATCGAATCCGCCTGCGGGTCTGGTTCTGCAGCCTTCCGCGCGGCGGTTATGGCCGTCGCTTCTGGTGATCTGGACAGCGCCATGGCGGTAGGCGTGGAAAAAATGACCGATTCACCCGGGAACGAAATCACTGCCGAGTTGGCCACCGCCGCCGATGCGGATTGGGAAGTGGATTATGGGCTGTCGTTTGTAGCCCTCAATGCGCTGGTGATGCGGCGGTATATGCACGAGTATCAATGGGAGAAAATCCACTTTGCCCCCTTCTCCATCAACGCGCACGCCAACGCGGTTCACAACCCGAACGCTCGCTTCCAGGATGCCATCAACGAAAACAGTTACCTGCGCGCGCCGATGATTGCTGATCCGATCAACTTGATGGACGCCTCGCCGATGGGCGACGGGGCAGCCGCTGCGGTGGTTGTTCCGCTTGACCGGCTGCACAAAGGCAGCGGTCGTCCGCTCGTCCGTGTGGCGGGATCAGCGTCGGCGACTGACACCATCGCTGTGCACGGGCGCAAGGAACCGCTTTGGCTTAATGCGGCGCACCTCTCTGCCAAACAGGCGTATGCCCAGGCGGGCGTGGAACCCAATGACATCGATGTGTTTGAGTTGCATGACGCTTTTTCCATTATGGCCACCCTTAGCCTGGAAGCCGCCGGGTTTGCCGAACGAGGGCAGGCGCCCAGGCTGGCTATGGATGGCGAGATTCGCCCAACCGGGCGCATCCCCATTGCCACCCGCGGGGGCTTGAAAGCGCGCGGGCATCCGGTGGGTGCCACTGGTATGTACCAGATCATCGAAGTCGTCCAGCAGTTGTGGGGTGAAGCTGGCGGCAACCAGGTGGATGGCGCTCGTATCGGCATGGCGCAAAACATTGGCGGAAGCGGCTCCAATATCACCGCCCACATTTTCATTGCTGATTAGCCCGGTCATGGCGGAAATCTCTGAAGAAGAGCTCAAAACTTACCGCGAAAAAACCTTCCGCTTCGCCGCGGGCACGCAACTGCGCACCATCGATGAAGCCGTGGATTATATCGACGAACGCGGTTTTGTCTTCTTCTGGCCGATTAAGAACACCGAATACCCCAGCCTCTGGAATGCGGTCGCCGGAAATCGCCCAGTTCCGGATGAACATGACGACCCGGGGCATGCCACCTGGGATTGGAAGGATAAACTCCTCGGGCAACGGCGGGTCTACTACGGAAGGGTGTTGAAAGGCCGTAATGCCTTCATTTCCCTTGCGGTCTTGCCCTGTTTCTATGCTTTATCGCCGAACTATGGCGAACCGGAAATGGATTATCTCGAAGAATACGAACAGGGATTGATGGCCGCCGAGACAAAGGCTGTTTTTGAAGCCCTGATCAAAGAGGGCGCAATGGATACCATCTCGTTACGAAAAATCTCGCGGATGACCGGCCCCGGCAGCGATTCGCGCTTCAATCGCGCATTAAATAAATTGCAGGAAGATTTCAGGATTCTACCGGTAGGCATCAGCCCTGCAGGCGCCTGGAAATATGCGTTCATCTACGATCTAACCCACCGTCATTTTCCTGACCTGATCGAAGATGCGCGAAGTGTGAGCGAATATCAGGCGCGTGAGCGATTATTGCTTCACTATTTTCAATCGGTGGGAGCTGCCAAAAAAGAATCTGCCAGGCGTTTGCTCAACTGGCAGACCCGGGATAACGAT
Organism: uncultured Anaerolineaceae bacterium; assembly: GCA_964496705.1. GTDB lineage: Bacteria > Chloroflexota > Anaerolineae > Anaerolineales > Anaerolineaceae > CAZCBJ01. Next base: position 6,833 of record CAZCBJ010000041.1, read on the forward strand.
CACACCCTGCAAAAACTGGTTAATTCAGGCGAATTGGTTGACAATGTGACCCGCAAGAATCAGGGGGATGGCTGGATTAGTCTTCCCGAGCTTGTGTAAGGTTATAATAAACCAGGTTATAAAATCTGCCCCCAAAGGAGCCGCCGATGATGGAATTTCATGTTTCGCGCCAGAGTCGCGACCGGTTTGCCTTCGACCAATCTATTTTTTCCTATGATGGCAACGTGATCCTGGCTAATTTTCACGCCGCCAGGCAGTTCGCCCAGAAGATCAACCAGAAGCGCGATCTGGTCAGTTTTCCTGAAAAGGCGGTCAAAGCTGGTCAGATCAACGCGATGGGATTGATTGATGAGATCCTGCATCACGTGCTTGCGCTGTACCGGCGGCAAAACAACCCCCAGGTGATGGAAGAGGCATTGAAATTCCTGCAATCGCGGGTGGGGACAGAACAGGTTGAACAATGCCTGGCTTTATTTATTTACGAATTTCCCCCGCTGGCTGTCTACCGGCGAGAGCTGAGCGCAGAGGATTATCTCAAGGGCAGCACGGAAAGTCATCCCAATCGGGCGCTGGTCCTCGAAGAATTGATCATGCTGTGGGTGGAAAACAAGAATCCGGCTCTTTCAGATTTTGATGAATTGTTCAGTGATAACAAACTGGCCGGGCAAACCGCTTACCTGCAGATGATGGCTGAAATCCATGATTTCTTTGAAACTCAGCCGGTTTTTGGCCCAGACCATCAAAACCTGGTGGACATGCTGCGCAGCCCGGCAGTGGCAGTACCGTACTCGATCACCGGTCAACTGGAGTACATCCGCACCCGTTGGTCTGAATTGCTGGGCCGTTTTCTTTACCGGCTTTTAAGCAGCATGGACCTGATCAAGGAAGAAGAAAAACTGCCCTTCCATGGTCCCGGCCCCGTCCCAATTCCGGTCTACGGCTGGGAAGCAGGTATGCTGGAGGCGGAGAATTTCTCTCAGGATCGCGAGTGGATGCCGCAACTGGTTTTGATCGCCAAAAATGCTTACGTGTGGTTGGACCAATTATCGAAGAAATATGCTCTGCATCTCACCCGTCTCGACCAGATCCCGGATGCCGAACTGGATTCGCTTTCCCGCTGGGGATTCAGCGGCCTTTGGTTGATTGGACTTTGGGAGCGAAGCAAGGCCTCCGCGCGCATCAAGCAGTTGTGCGGCAACCAGGAAGCCATCGCCTCGGCCTATTCGCTGGCTGGATACCAGATTGCGGCTGAACTGGGCGGTGAAGAGGCTTTTCACAATCTGCGCGACCGCGCCTGGCAGCGCGGTATTCGCCTGGCGAGCGACATGGTGCCTAATCACATGGGCATCGACTCGCCCTGGGTGATCGAGCATCCCGACTGGTTCATCGCGCTGGATGATAGCCCGTTTCCATCTTATAGTTTCAACGGAGTGGACCTTTCTCCCGACGGTCGTGTCACCATTCAAATCGAAGACCATTACTTCGAGCGAACGGATGCGGCGGTTGTTTTTAAGCGATACGATCACTCCAGCAACCGTACCCAATATATATATCACGGAAACGACGGCACCAGCATGCCGTGGAATGACACTGCCCAATTGAATTATCTCAATCCCGAAGTGCGCGAGGCCGTCATCCAGACCATCCTCAGCGTAGCGCGCCGTTTTCCAATCATCCGTTTCGATGCCGCCATGACGCTTGCCAAACGGCATTACCAGCGTCTCTGGTTCCCCGAACCGGGCGCTGGCGGCGACATCCCTTCGCGGGCCGGCATGGGCTTGACTAAAGAACAATTCGACCAGGCGATGCCGGTGGAGTTCTGGCGCGAGGTGGTGGACCGCATCGCGATGGAAGCCCCGGATACACTGCTGTTGGCTGAAGCCTTCTGGTTGATGGAAGGTTATTTCGTGCGCACGCTGGGCATGCACCGGGTGTACAACAGCGCGTTTATGAACATGATGCGCAACGAAGACAATGCCAAATATCGTCTGGTGATGAAGAACACGCTGGAATTTGATCCCGAAGTGATGAAGCGCTTCGTGAATTTCATGAATAACCCCGATGAGCGCACCGCTGTCGATCAGTTCGGCAAGGATAATAAATATTTTGGCATCTGCGCGGTGATGTCCACACTGCCCGGATTACCGATGTTTGGCCATGGGCAGGTTGAAGGATTTTCGGAAAAATATGGAATGGAATTCCGGCGGGCTTACTGGGATGAGAAACCCGACCCCTGGTTGGTGGAAAGGCATGAGCGGGAGATATTTCCCCTTCTCCATCAGCGCGCCATGTTTGCCGGGGTGGATAATTTCCTGCTGTATGACTTTTTCACCCCGGAGGGGCATGTGGACGAAAACGTGTTCGCCTACTCCAACGGGATTGGCGACCAACGCGCATTGGTGGTTTTTCATAATAAATTCGCCTCCACCCGCGGCTGGATACGCACATCGGCGGCTTTTTCGGTCAAAACAGCCTCCGGCGACCGGGTATTGACTCAACGGACCATCGCTGAAGGTCTGGGGATTCAGCCCGCCATTGAACGCTATGTCATTTTTCGCGACCAGATCAACAGACTCGAATTTATCCGGCGCAGCTTTGAGATCAGCGAAAACGGTTTCTACGTCCAGTTGGATGCCTATCAGTACCATGTTTTCACCGATTTTCGCATCATTGAAGATGATGCGGGCGGCTCCTACCGTCGGATATACGAAATCCTTGAGGGGCGAGGTGTCCCCAGCATCCAGGATGCTTTGCATGAGCTGGTGCTGCAGCCCATCCAACAACCCTTCCGTCAAATCGCCAACCCGGGCTATCTTAAGTTTTTGCTCGACTCCCGCCTGAATCAAGATGACAACACCCTGCCGGAACACCTTCTTACTGAAGCAGGTGACAAAGCGGCGGCGCTGCTGGCCGGAATTCTAACCATGAGCGGGCAATCTGTTGATGAGGCCAGCCTGATTGCCGAAATTCGAACTCGTCTCATGATGGTCCTGAGTCTCAACACCATCGGAACCCTGTATCCCATGCCAAAATCGAAGCGCTATCGGGCTGCGTTGGAATTTATGCGAACCGATTTGGGCAAGGATACAGACCCGCTGACACTTTCCCTCTTCATTTGGGCATTTCTGGCAGGGCTGGGAAAATGCACCGGCCAGAAAGACCATGAAAACCAGGCCATTAGCTGGATCGAAGAATGGCAGTTGCACAAGACTTTTGGCGATTGTCTCAGCAAAATGGAGTTAAAAGAGGACGAAATCTGGAAGGCCCAATCCATCCTGCGCTTGTTGATCACCCAACAAAGCTGGTTCAGTCGCAAGAGCAATCAACCGCTCCCGGTCATCCTGTCTGACTGGCTCTCACAAAGTGAGGTGCAACGTTTTCTGGGCGTGAACCGATACAACGACATTCTTTGGTACAACCAGGAAGCATTCGATGCATTTCTTCGCCTGATGGTACTCGCTGCCGTTCTGGAAACAGCCAGCGTGCCTCAAGCTTCGGCTGCTCAGGTGGTGGAGACCGCGTTAGCTGCCCACGATATCATCCTGCGCCTGCAATCAGCCAGCATCCAGGCGAAATTCCAGGTTAATCGGCTGATCGAATTTTGCGGTGCCGAAAACAATTAATCAACGCACAGCCTGTTGAATGGCTCTGGCTTGCTCAAATTGATGACTGAAGACCACATCTGCGCGCCGACCAGTCCGCCAGCTTGCAACAGACCTGAAGGCAGAAAGCGCGGCAGCGGTGTGGTCGCTGCCGGTGGCAAGATTGGTCAACCATACCGCATGCGCGGCATAGGCCACATTGTTGGTGGGCTCGATGCGCTCAAAATCGTCAAAGAACCAGCCGCAAGAGGTGAACATTCGCTGTCTTTCGTACTGGGCTTGCAGCAGCAGCGCGATAATTTGCACGGTTTCAGCATCTACTGATTCCTTCACAGAAGAATGAATATACTCTTCCGCCGAAATCTGTCCAAGAATCACATGGATATATCCATCCCTTAGCAACCAGGGATCAGAAACATAAGGCGAAACCTCACGAAGATAGGCCGCATCCACCAGGTCACCCACGATCTCAATCGCCTTGCGTAGTGATTTCTTCCATGCCCCATTCGGTGTGCAGCCGCATTCACCGCGCCAACGCTCCACCCCGTGGTGACAGCTCCAGGAAGTGTTTTCCCGAATAAGCGCAAAACGCCCGGGAGATCGTGTTTTCAGCCACAAGCCCGGATACAACGTCTTCACCGACGAGTTACGCACAACATCATCTAGCAGATAAGCCAGAAACTTATCCCGAAAAGGTTGATGATGACCGTACAATTCGCCATCTGATGCGATCAGAATAAATTGATCCAGGATGTTTTGCCCGTTGATGCGGAATTCCGGCATGAGTATTTCCCAGAAAAATCGTTCGGCATTACTGGTCGCCCCCGGATCAAAACTGACTCGTGAACTGAGCCCTTGATGATAAAAGAAGACGACCATGGTTCTGCCGGAAGGCAGGCGCACTTGATAAGGTTGGGTTACATCCAGATGCTCTTCAGCCGCCTGCCAAGGCGCTAGTATGGTGAATTGAATGCCATATTCGGCCATCAGATCCAGGCTTTCCAGGTCAACCGCCGCCTCGGGCAGCCACATCCCCTGAGGAGCGTGGCCATATCGCAGGTTGAAATCGGCGATTCCCCAGGAAATCTGAGTTCGTTTGTCCTCCCGGGAGCTCAGCGGCAGAATGGTATGGTTGAAAGCCTGCGCCAAGGCATTGCCAACCCCAAATTGTTGATAATTGGTGCGGTCCTCCTGAATGATTTGCGCGGCGATAGCTGGATCATAATCGGTCATCCAATCAAACAGGGTTGGACCAACATTAAAACTGATGCGGCTAAAGTTGCCCAACTGTGCATTCGGTCGGTAACAATGGTCGTGGATGCGCTCGTTCCAGTTGGGATAAGGTGACGCTCCCGGCTCAAAAGGAATTTGCCCGGTGAGTGGATCTTCACGTGGTGGTTGATAAAAATGACCATGAACACAAAATGATTGCATTGGTAATCTCTTGATCAGGATCAGGAACCTGTCAAATAATCTAACTGGTAAGTGAAGCGAGCGGGCATCAATCCAAAATTGCGAGGCAGTGAATCCAATGCGCAAGTGCGGTCTATTGCCAGGTAATCAATCCAAAATATGGATACGGGAAAACGAGGAAGCACCTGCTCGATGAACAAAGCCAGATTGCGAAGGGAGGTTGGAGCGATCGGCAGTAGTTTTCGGCGAATGCCGATTTGATGCATGATGGTCTGGAGAATTTCGCGAAAGTTCAAATATTCACTGCCGCCAATTGAATACACCTGTTGGTCGGTTGCGCGGTCGTCAATTGCGGTAAGTAAACAGGAGACCAAATCCTCAATCCAAATGGGCTGCAAGACCACTTCTCCGCCGCCGGGCATCAGGAAAAAACCGGGCGACGCCCGCAGCAGTTTGACCAATGGAATGGTGAACTGGTCGCCCGGGCCATAAGCGACCGCTGAACGAAAAATGGTGTACTGCATGCCAGAACGCATGATAAAGCCCTCAGCCAGACCCTTGGCTTTAAACACCGGATAGGCTGACATACGATCTGCGCCCAGATGGCTGAGCAATGTGATTTTTTCCACGCCCGCCTGGCTGGCAGCCTCCACCAGTTGACGGGTGCCCTGCACATCCACGCCGTCCAGGTCGGCGCGCGTCCCTCTGCGCTCGGTGCCTGCGAGGTGAAAAACCATATTGACGTCGCGGAGCGCTGCGCGCAGGCCGCGTTCATCGTTGATACTGCAAACCGCCACCTCAACCGGCACGCCCATCGGAAGATTGGGCGTATCAAGAGATGGTCGCAATAGGATTCTCACCGGCTTTCCCAGGGCCACCAAGGTTTGGATCAGCGCTTTGCCAATAAATCCCGTACCGCCGGTAACAAAAATCATCGGGAGGAAATTATAGCAGGGTTTTCAATACCTGAACTGACCAGCGACTATCTCCGACAGAAATTCCAGAAAATGGTTAAGCCAGGCATCTGTCTGGCATAAATCTTGCTCCCATTCAAGCACACAGATCATCTTGCTCCAGGCATAGGAACATTACCCATATGGAAAATACCGTTTCCTTATTCCCCCACAGACCGACGCGAATCGGTTTTCATTACTTCCAGGACGATCAACATTATCGAGAAATTGACCTGGAAACCTGGATTCCCGAGTTGAAAGCGCTGGGAGCCTCCTGGATTGTGCTGAACGCGCCTATTGACCGCGCCATTCCGGAAATCTTCATCCAGGAAATGGTACAGGCGGAAATCGAACCAATATTGCACTTTCCGGTCAACTACAACTCGCCGCCGACGGTGGACGATTTGGACGTTTTGCTCCAAGCATACGCACGGTGGGGGGTTCACGGGGTTATTTTTGGTGAACGGCCAAACGCGCGCGATTCCTGGGCTGTCAACGGCTGGGTTCAAAAGGACCTGGTTCAACGCTTCATGGAGAGCTTCCTGCCGCTTGCGACTCTGAGCCTTGAAAAAGGGCTGACTCCCATTTTCCCGCCGCTGCAACCTGGTGGCAACTTTTGGGACCTGGCATTTCTACGCACGGCGATTGAATCGCTGCAGTCCAATCAACCCGGGTTGTTGGAACATCTGGTGCTTTCTGCTTACGCCTGGACCAACAACTTGCCATTGAATTGGGGCGCAGGAGGTCCTGAACGCTGGCCCGAAGCCAAACCCTACTACACCCCTGCTGGAGAAGAGAACCATTGTGGTTTTCACATCTTCGACTGGTATCAGGCAATCGTTACATCTGTGCGGCACCAATCAATCCCAATGATATTGTTACAGACCGGCTTGCCAGGTCATCCAGATCGTTCTACCGCACCCGACGATACCTGTCGGATGAGCCAGGATGCCTACGCCATCGCCCGGCTGATGGAAAAAGAAGCAGTTTTTGCCAGCGAACATCCCGAAGCAATGCTGCAGGGTGTGCCTGACAGCGTTCTGGCAGCCAACTTTTGGGTGTTGAGCGACCCGCCAGATGGCAAATATCAGGCTTATGCGTGGTATCGAAATGGAGCTCCTTCTTCCATCACCGAGGTGGTTAAGAAATGGTTCTCTCAACCCAAACAACCTCAATCCCTCCGCCATTCTCAGCCGAAATCGCCACATTCCTCCCACCCCATTCGCCATTATTTGCTTCTGGCTCAATACGAAGGAGGGATGGCGGATTGGCAAATCAATATGATCCGCCCGTTGATCCAAAAATACCTGCCCACCATCGGCTTTTCACTCGAAGAAGCTGCGCTTGCCGCCCAGGTAACCGTGGTGGGTGATGAGAAAACTTTCCCGGAAGATATCCTCGACCAGCTGCGTTTTCACGGCTGTCTGGTGGAACGGATTCGATCAACTGGCATAAATGTTGCATCATAGCCTTTTCAAGAGGTGACGTATGAACATGACCATGACCGCAAAACCCATCCAACACACCCCCCTGAACACCCGCCTGCCGGTAATTAAAGTTGTCGGATTAGGCGGCGGCGGATCCAACACGATCAACCGCATGATCGAGATGGATATCGCCGGTGTGGATTTTATTGCCTGCAACACCGACGCCCAGGCACTGCGCAGCAGCCTGGCACCGACCAAAATCCACCTGGGTCCGCGACTGACCCGTGGACTGGGCGCTGGCGGTAACCCCAAAGTGGGTGAAGCGGCTGCAGAGGAAAGTTATCGAGAGATTGGCACCGCTCTTACTGGTGCGGATATGGTGTTCGTCACGGCTGGCATGGGAGGCGGAACAGGCACTGGCTCGATTCCAATCGTCGCCCGCATCGCCCGCGCAGTTGGCGCGGTGACCATTGCGATTGTAAGTCTCCCCTTCTCTTTTGAAGTTGGCCGGCGCCAGCAAAATGCCCGCGAGGGTCTCGCCAAGCTGCGCCCATACACGGATACACTCATCACCGTGCCGAATGATCGCCTGCTGCAGATCGCTCCGCGTGATCTTCCGCTCGAAATGGCCTTCCGGCTGGCAGACGACGTCCTGCGCCAGGGCATCCAGGGCATCAGCGAGCTGATCACGACCGCCGGGGTGATCAATGTTGATTTTTCCCATATCCGCAATATGATGCAGAAAGGCGGCGGTTCGCTGTTATCCATCGGTTACGGTCAGGGCGAAAACAAAGCCGTCCAGGCTATCGAAAAAGCTCTCAACCATCCCTTGCTGGATTCAATCCCGGTCCAAAACGCCACTGGGATCATCGCCAATTTCACCGCAGGTCATGAGCTGACTTTCGTTGAGGTTGCCGAAGCGCTGGACCATCTACAGGCAAAAACCAACAACCAGGCTGAGATCATCCCAGGGGTGATCGCAGATGAGCGTATGCAGGACCGTGTGCAGGTCATCCTTGTCATCACGGGGCTTGGCGCTACACCGGTGGATGAAAAAATTTCCACCAGGAAGGTCGCCGAACAACCTTCAACGAACCCGGCGCAAACCTTGACCCATCAACCCCGGGTGGTGGAAGCTCCCCAGATGGAACTGGTCGGCGCAGCCTCAGACCTTGACCTGCCGGCTTTCTTGCGGAAACGCGTGCGCTGACCTGAGGAGAAAATCATGGACGCAGTTTGCAAAGAGGTTTACCGGCGTTTTCCCGAGGTCAAGGGAGCAAAACCTGAAACCCGCAGCCAGGGGAAAAATACTCTGATGATCTTCAAGAGCCGCGCCACAGCAGCAGACGGCCGGCAAATTACCCACATCGTGCGCGCGGTTGTGGATCCGGACGGCAAAATCATCAAGATTTCAGCTTCCAGATAAGGAAAAAATGAACAACCATTTAACCAAACAAGCAAGGCTTTTTTTCTGGGACATGGTCATCCATCTGTTGAGTGAATGTGAGATGGTTCGAAGGCTGCTGCCCAGATTGATTATTTTCTTTCAGAAACGGGAAAATATAAATTATATTTTATCAGTGACCGCAGCTGCTGCATCAGGCTTCACGATTGGTTTAATTCTACGCATCCTAAGTCTAGACTAATTGAGTACTGTGTCAACTAAGTTCTGCCCCAAAAAAGCCCGTAGCCCCTTCAGTCGCTGCGCTCCTTCAGGGACTCACGCGGGGTGATTCCATGAGCAGATTTGATCAGAGCTTCTCATGCGCTGCACCCCAGCGAAGGGACTGCCCACGATTGGTTTACAAAACTTAGTTGATACAGTATTGAGCATCAATAAACTCTCTGGGTCCTGGTAGGTCAGCCAGGACCTTTTCTATTAACTACCATCTGCAAAGTTGAATAATGGAATTCTGGTACAATTAATTCATCAGCAATTGTCTTTTTATCGGTATAAATTTTAGTTGGGACACTTACAGGGAAATCTGCTCTGACCAGACGAGTGTAAAAATCTGCCAATGGCAAAGAAAATTGTGCTGCTGCTCATTGTTTTTCTCGTATGCCTGGTCGCCGGGTATTGCACCTACGAGAGTCCTGTGATCTCATCCAGGCTTGAGCCTACCGCCACCTCCATCTTGTTCAGCCGCCAGCAAAATTACCTTGTCTTTCACTTGGATCAATTTCGTCAAACCAGTCCTCAGCTGCTTTCGGTGTGGGCAATAAATATTTCCTATCCCGGGGAAGGCTCCCCCAGTGTGAGCGTAAATGCCCTCTTTCCAACCACCCCCTCTGGCAGAACAGCGGTCAACTGGGTGGACAATTTCAAGCTATCAGCTAAATTCGAACCATCGCCCGAGATTCTCCGCGATATTAACCAGGCATACGGGGTGGATTGGAACGGATACATCATCCTGGATCATTATGCCGTCATGGTTTTATCCAATTATTTGACCGGTATCCCTGCAAACCCGAACACAGCCGACCCGCTGGACGCCGAAGCAGCCCGTCTTTTGCTGCAGGAAGAAAACATGATTTGGAGTGGCATTTGTCAATCGATTGACGACCACGCCCTCCAAGCAAAAGAACCCTTCGATTGGTCCCTCTTAATCCCCGACCATTACCGCATGAGCATGCCGATGGAAGACGCTGACCGTGATTGGGCGGAGATAACCAGAGGTGGAAAAAATACCAGCTGTGAAGTGGCGCCTCTTAAAAATTGATATTTGATCAGGAAATCAATTCAGGGGGTAAATAATCGAAGCGGTTGATATAAACCACATCCACCTCACCTGAAAACATGTCGAAACGCGAGACGGAGGCGTTATTCGTGGAGAACCAAATGTTGCCCTCATCCGGAAGACCCAGCAGCGCACAGACAAAATATTTGAAAAATCCCCCATGGCTGACCAACGCGACCCGGTCCTGCGTCCCTGCGTGCAATTCATTCAGGCGTTGCAACACGCGCCTGGCTCTCGGCATGCGTTCTTCGCGGGTTTCCTTGGGCCGGTTCCACCATCCCTGTTGGGTTAATTCATCCGGCGGGATAAGCCGCGCAAATTCCTGTTCAAAATAATCACGCGGCCGTCCGGGCAATCCGACCGTTTCTCCGCTTTCAATATCTTCCTGGTATACTCCACCGCACTCGTGAAGGTCCAGCCACCCATACAGCGGCAGATCCAGCGATTGTGCAATCTGGCTGCCGGTATGCACTGCCCGCACCATCAGGCTGGAATAAATATGGGTGAAATTAAATTCGCTATTTAGATTTCCATCCATGCATGCACCGCGGCCGTTGACCAGAAAATCAGTCAGGCGCGCTGCTTGAACCAATCCCAATTCAGACAAACCAGGATCTTCAGACCGCCCCAGTGACGATCCTGTCCGCGCGTACAGGGCGTTGTTTTGCGATTGAGCATGGCGAATGAAAAATACTTGCATGAGTTGCTCCCGCAGTGGTTAGGGTATATTTTACTGTAAGTTATGATAAACTTTGTATTGGTCTTTTTTGAAAGCAAAAAGTGGGAAGAAAAACTTAGAACCGAGGTTTGGCCCCATGTCCACAGATCCTACACCCAATCCAAATGCTATCTTGAAATATTTCTGGGCGATCTTCCAGCAGCAGGAAACTGTGATGCTCTTGAACCTGTTTCGTGGATTGCCAGTCTCCTTCCCGGCGCGCATAAACGTCATCAGCCAGAGCTCCATCGGGCTGAGCATACACCCTTATCAAGCGGTGTGTATCGCAATCGAAAAACGCACTTATATCCAGAGCACGCTGCTGCCCTTCGCTGTCATGGCATATCCCATGGCTTTGAGCATCAAGAATGAAGAAGTCGTTCTTGGCAGGCTGACGATAGACAATCATTTTGTGCGCAGAAATGCGATGCGCGTCCAGCCCAAAGAACCCATTCGGGTGGAAATTCATGTTGGGCAGGAAATGATTTCTGGCACACTCAGCGACATCTCGGTGAAGGGGCTGGGGTTGTTTGTCTTTGGCGCATACATCTCGGAAAAGATGCAAGCCGAAAAAGGGCAGTCAATCTTATTGAAGTTCAAACTACCAGAAAGTGGCAAGGAACCGGCCCAGGAAATCAGTATTGAAGGTCAACTGACCAGCTTTGTGCATGATAACAGCACCCTTAACAACCGCATGGGCATTCGCACAGTTCCAGATTCACAGGTGGAATCGCAATTGATGGCTTATATCCGCAACCGGCGGACCGAAATCATGGATGAATTGGAACAGGTGTATCTTAATTCCAAATAAACAATTCTCGAGGAGAAAACGGGCATGGCCGATCGCTACCTCAATCATCTCTTAAGTGAACGCGAAAGAATTCTCTTGATTACCCGTCAGCATTGGCTTGTCCTGGTGTATAAAATTCTTCCAGAAAGCCTGCTGATTATTGGCCTGATTCTCATGGTGGTTCTGGCATTGATATTGTTGCAAGGACCGCTGGCTTTCTTATGGGGATTGTTGCTGCTTTTATTGCCAGTGGGTAGCCTGGTTCGCGATGTGTTGATGTACTTTCATCACAAATATGTGGTCACTACCCGCCGGGTGGTCCAGATTTTCGGTGTCATTAACAAAAATGTCACCGACTCATCTCTGGAAAAAGTCAATGACGTGAAAATGGATCAATCGTTATGGGGGAGATTATTCAACTTTGGAGACGTGGAAATATTGACTGCCAGCGAAATGGGTGTCAACCGCTTCGCCATGATCCAGAACCCAATTAGATTTAAGACGATTATGTTGAACGCAAAGGTCGCCCTGGAAAATGGTGAGGAAAACAGGACTTCTCAACCCAAACCAGTCACTGACATACCGGTTTTGATTGAACAACTTGACCAGCTTCGCCAAAAGGGTCTCCTCACCGATGAGGAGTTTCGGACCAAAAAAGCCGAGTTGTTGGCCAAACTATAAAGATTTGGCAAAACTACAACTTATAAGGATTTGTAATGCCACGCTTGATGAAAAAGACTATCAAGGCAGAGGATTTATACACCGCTGAATCCATCAACTCCGCGCGGATTTCACCCGACGGATTGCACGTGATCTATAGCGCCCAACGGGTTGACCGTAAAACAGAAAAAAAATTCGCTAATCTTTGGCTGGCCTCCACCGATGCTCAGCATCCAATCCAATTTACTTTCGGTGATCAGCGCGATGATACACCGCGCTGGTCCCCCGATGGAAAGCAGATCGCCTTTCTTTCTAACCGAAAGGATGCAGACAAACCCGCGCAGATATATCTCCTCCCCCTCAACGGCGGAGAAGCCCGCCCCCTGACCCAGATCGAGGGAGAAATTGGCGCATTTGAATGGTCGCCAGACGGTAAACTACTGGTCTGCCAGGTTCGCAAGACCGACCCGGAAGTTTTGGAACGCGAGAAAGATGAGCAGCGTAGAAAATTGGGGGTCGTTTTTCGTCATTATGACCGCGTTTTTTATAAATTTGACGGGTATGGTTATCTGCCCAGGGAACGCTGGCATCTCTGGCTGGTGGACACACGCAGTGGTAAAGGCAGACAGTTGACCGATCACACCATATACGATGAAACCAGCCCTTCCTGGTCGCCAGATGGACAATGGTTGGTATTCATTTCCAACCGTGCGCAGAATCCGGATTTCATGGTAGACCATGACGATATCTACATCATGCCAGCCAGAGGCGGTGAATTAAAAAAGATTTCCGCGCCTGTCGGTTCAAAATCTATGCCTGTTTTTTCTCCGGATGGAAAATTGATCGCTTACTTTGCTACACAGGGCGAAGCCGTTGAGTACAAGAATCAAGGCCTATGGGTCGCGCCAGTAAATGGTTCAATCCCAGCCCGGAACCTGACAGAAACGTATGACATCCACGTATCCGCCTGGACCATTAACGATGTTGGGCAACCAGAAATGATGCCCCCCACCTGGAGCGCAGACAGCCAGACTCTGTATTTCCCGGTGACAATTCGCGGCAGCTCGGTGTTGAAAGCCATCCAGGTTGAGGATGGCAAGCTGGTGGACGTGGTGCCAGAAGGCGGTGTGGTGGGCAGTTTTTCGTTCAGCCGCGACCAGCAGACCCTGGCCTATTATTACGGCCGCATAGATGACCCCTGCCAGGTGCTGATACACAAGGATGGTTTGACTCGGCAGATCACCCGCGCTAACCGTGCCTGGCTGGATAAGGTGGATTTAGGCCAAATCGAGGAAGTGTGGTTCAAAGGTCCGGCGGATAATGATCTGCAAGGCTGGATTTTGAAGCCGCCTGGCTTTGACCCGGCTCAAAGTTACCCTTCCATCCTGGAGATTCACGGTGGGCCGATGACCCAGTATGGTAAATACTTCATGCACGAATTTTATTACCTTGCCTCGCAGGGTTACGTGGTGTATTTCTGCAATCCGCGCGGTGGGCGCGGGTACGGCGAAGCTCACACCAAAGCCATCTGGGGAGCCTGGGGCACGGCAGATTACGACGACCTGATGGCCTGGGCGGATCATGTTGAAAAATTGTCCTATGTTGATCCGTCGCGCATGGGAGTGACCGGAGGCAGTTATGGCGGTTATATGACTCTGTGGATCATCGGTCACACGCAGCGTTTCAAAGCAGCCGTCGCCCAGCGTTGTGTCAGCAACTTTATCAGCGAATGGGGCTCCAGCGATGTCAATTGGACCTTCCAGCACGAACTGGAAACCCGACAACCCTTCTTCGATGTCGAAAAATACTGGGCCATGTCGCCGATGAAATACATCGGCAATGCCCGCACGCCCACCCTGATCCTACACAACGAAAATGATCACCGCTGCCCGATTGAACAGGGCGAACAGGCCTATGTGGCGCTGAAGAGCATCGGTGTGGAGAGCGAAATGGTGCGCTTCCCAGATGAATTTCACGGCCTGTCGCGGACTGGACGAACTGACCGCCGTATTGCCCGGTTGAACCACATCTTGCGCTGGTTTAACAGGTATCTAAAATAATTCATCCCGGCAGCAGATCATGTTCTTGCCCACCACACCTCAAGAAGTCAACCGCCTCGGATGGAAGGCGCTGGATGTCATCCTGGTGAGTGGGGATTCCTATCTGGATACGCCCTTCAACGGGACAGCGGTGATTGGTAAAATATTGCTGCAGGCTGGATATCGCGTGGCAATCATTGCACAGCCCGATGTGCAAAGCGCAGCCGATATCACACGGCTGGGTGAGCCTTTGCTCTTCTGGGGTGTCAGCGGTGGTTCAGTGGATTCGATGGTTGCCAATTACACCGCATTGAAGAAAAAGCGCAAAAGCGATGATTACACTCCCGGCGGTATGAACACGCGCCGCCCGGATCGAGCCGTAATTAGCTATGCGAATTTGATTAAGCGCTTTAATAAGAACTCCGCCCCCATTGTCCTCGGCGGTATCGAGGCCAGCCTGCGCCGCATCGCTCATTATGATTACTGGTCTGACCGCATCCGCCGCTCCATCCTGTTGGATGCCAAAGCCGACTACCTCCTCTACGGCATGGCCGAGGTATCCATCCTCCAGCTTGCCAAACGTCTTGCCGACCATCACGATCCCCGCGACATCCGCGGCCTGTGTTATGCGGCTGCGCATTTCCCTGAAGGCTACCTCGAACTGCCCTCCTATGAAACAGTGATCAGCGATAAGCTCGCTTTTATTGAAATGTTTCACACATTTTATCGGAACAACGACCCGGTGAATGCTTCCGGTCTGGCTCAATTGCACGGCGATCGTTACCTCGTCCACAACCCGCCAGCCCATTACCCCGACCAGAAAACCCTCGATGGGTATTACCACCTCGAATATGAGCGCGCCCAGCACCCTTTTTACGAAGCCCAGGGGAAGGTCAAAGCATTGGAAACCATCCAATTCGCTATTAACACTCACCGCGGTTGCTATGGCGAATGCAATTTCTGTGCGATTGCCGTACACGAAGGCCGCACCATCCGCTGGCGCAGTGCCGAGTCGATCCTTGAAGAAGCTGCTGCCTTGAGCCAGCACCCCGATTTTCACGGTTACATTCACGATCTCGGCGGACCCACCGCCAATATGTACGGTATCGAGTGCGAGGTGAAATTCTCGCGAGGATCCTGTAAAGAGAAACGCTGCATGTTCCCTGACTTATGCCCGCTGTTGAAAATCGACCATGCGCCCCAAATCGAGCTGTTGCAGCGTGTGCGGGCAATTCCAGGCATAAAAAAAGTTTTTGTCGCATCCGGGATTCGCTACGACCTGGTGATGGCTGACCAGCGCTGCGGCATGCAATACCTGGATGAAATTGTCAACCAGCATATCTCCGGGCAGATGAAAATTGCGCCAGAGCACAGCCAAGAGAATGTGTTGCGCCATATGGGCAAGCCGGGTAAAAGTGTACTAGTCAAATTCAAGAAGCAATTTGATGAATTGAACCGCAAAACAGGCAGGCAGCAATTCTTGACCTATTACTTGATTGCGGCATATCCCGGCTGCAGCGAATCCGATATGATTAAGCTGAAGCAGTTTGCCAGCCAGGAACTACGCATCAACCCGGAGCAGGTGCAAATCTTCACCCCCAGCCCCTCGACTTATGGCAGCGTGATGTATTACACCGAGATGGACCCATTCAGCCGCAAGCCAATTTTCGTCGAAAAAGACCTAAAGAAAAAACAACGCCAGAAGGACATTGTCACCCAAAGGCTGCCTGTTTTGCAATGCGGTCGGCGTCCAAGCAAAAATGGCTGACTCTTTTTTATTGTTTGTCGTCTGCGCTCCGGGACTGGAGCCTTTTTTGCTGCAGGAGCTAACAGCGTTGGGGATGAGCCAGGCCAACCAGGCTGGCGGTCGAGGTGGAATGGACTTGTTGGCCGAAGAGCACGGCGGGATTGAATTACCCGGCAATCACGAGATTATCCAAAAAATCAACCTGTTCAGCCGGACCGCCACCCGCGTATTGGTTCGCCTGGGTGGTTTTCACACAACCTCATTTGAAGAATTGCGCAAAAAAGCCTCACGAATGGCCTGGGACCAATTCTTGACGCGGGATACACCCATCCTGCTCAAAGCCCGCTGCCGGAAATCAAAGCTCTATCATTCGGATGCGGTCGCAGAACGTGTGGCTGCAGCCGTCGGCGATGCACTCGGTGGGCGGATGAAAATCTGTACACCCTTGGAGGCAGAAAACCTGCCCCAAACCCAGCGCATTTTCATTCGCCTGGTGCTGGACGAATGCACGCTGTCCATCGATTCATCTGGTGAGTTGCTTCACCGGCGCGGATACCGCTTGGAATCGGCAAAAGCCCCGTTGCGCGAGACACTGGCTGCCGGTATGATCCTGGGCGCGGCGGCCGCCGGGCTGTCGTCGCTCCCG
>CAZCBJ010000042.1:0-23247 GCA_964496705.1 uncultured Anaerolineaceae bacterium
TATGGCACAGACCCGCCGCTACCAGGTGGCTGATCTGGATCGTTGGGTTTCGCTGGAGCCAGGTAGGGTGGGTGGAGCGAACCATCAGACTCGTTGGGCCTGGGTATCACCAAGCGAAACCCAACATTTCGTCCGCGCCGTGCAGGTAGAGGCGGGTCTGTGCGGTTGATGGGCTGGGTGGTTTATGGCACAGACCCGCCGCTACCAGGTGGCTGATCTGGATCGTTGGGTTTCGCTGAAGGCCTGATCAATGGGACATCCAACTTGACCCGCTCAACCCAACCTACCATTGCTTAATATGACACGATTACCTTGGCTCCCACAGGAGACTCTTCGCCCCTGCGGGGCTCAGAGATTCACGGGACGGTGATTCCTTGAGCATTCTGCCAACTACGTTCTGCTGATTATGGCAACAAAGTAGCGGTGGGCCTGTAACACAAATCACCGACTTCATCATTCACCCAAACCCGCCTCTACACCCCCCTACCGGGATTCAACCGCCAATCCCGCCACCACATCCTCCAGCACCAATCCCCTGCCGCGCTCCCGGGCTGCGGCGGCCTCCTCCGCACCGAGCTTGCTCGCAACCTGGGCGGCGCATGCGGCCAGGGTGGGCAGGGCGGGCCTGCCCAGGATGGCGGGGGGGTAGTCCACCCCCTCCAGGCGCGGGTGGTTGAGCACCAGCGTCAGCAGCGCCAGCGCCTGCTGCCTGCGCTCCGGCGAATCTTCTTCCATGACCAATAACTCTGCGAAGTGGTACAGCCCAAACAGCGCCCAGTCGGGAGAGTGAATGGATAGCGTCCCGCGGATGAATTGGGTGAGGTGGGCGCGCGCTTCAGCGTAGCGCCCCAGGTGCATCTCCGCCAGCCCCAGCCACTCCAGCGGCTCCACGTCCGGCTCGCCGTTCTGCGGATACACCCCCATCAGATGATAGGCCTCCACCCCCTGACAGGCCTGGCGGTACATCAACGCATACTGTCCGAAGGACTCGAGCACCTGGCAGAACAGTTGGTGAAAATGAGTCTTGAGCACCGCCACTTCATTTTCCCCCTGCTCATAGCGCTCCTGCAGCCTGCGCAGCACCTGGTCGAAACAGCCCACAGCCTCGGCGGTCTGTCCTTCACGCCAGGCAGTCAACCCCCGGAGGCACAAACAGGCTGCCTCTGTCCACTGGATGCCGAGACGGTCGTTTTGCGCCTCAAGCTGGTGGTAGTACTCTTTGGCTGCGCCCAGGTCGCCCTGTACCAACTTCACCGTGGTCAGCCAGTACAATACCCCAGCTTCACGGACCGCGCTTTGGCTGGACCGCGAATATTCCAGGCTCCGATGAAGGCAGATATCGCTCTGCTTGAGAAACCCGCTGGCGTACCACATCATCCCCAGCCAGTGATAGGCATAGGCCAATCTGCGCTCCTCGCCCAGCTCTTCGAAAATGGCCACACTTTGCTGGTAGTCGCGGATGCCCTGGCGGTAATCCTCTGCATACTCCAGATTGCCCAGCGTCATCAGGTCGTAGGCGTACAGGTCCTTCAGCCCCAAGCGCTGGGAGATCTCCAGGCTCTGGTCCAGGGCTCGCCGCGCGGCGCGGCCGTCTTTGCGATGCGAGGCCGGGTTTGTGCCCTTTTCGGCTAATAAATATGCTAGGAACGGCTCGGGAGGCGGGGCAGGGAAAAGTTGGAGGGTCTCTTCGATCAGGATCACTTGTTCCGCACCGCGTTCCTTCGCCCCGAGAGAGGTGGTCAGAACTTCATAAAGCTGTTCCGCCGCCGCATAATCGCCCCGCCGGGCAGAACGCTGCCAGGCGGCGCGGACGTTGTCCAGGTCGGCTTCGATCTGCGCCAGGTAGGCCCTCATCTGCGGCCCGCTCAGGTCTGCGCCCGACCACAGGCTGCTGAAGAACTGGCTGTGGGCGGAATGGGTTTGCTCCTCATCCGCTGCGTCCTGGGCCAGCTTTTCGGCCCCGAACTGGCGCAGCAATTCATGCAGGTCGAAGCGCCCGGACGGGCGGCGGCTGACCAGGCACTTGTCCAGCAGCGCGGCGAGGACGGGCAGGCTGGCGCCCGCCACCTGTTCGGCGGCAGCCCGGGTGAAGCCGCCGCGGAAGACCGACAGCCGGCGGAAGACGGCCTGTTCTTGCTCGGAGAGCATCCCCCAGGTGGTCTCGAAGACTGCCTGCACGCTGCGGTGGCGCGCCTGCAGCTCGCGCGCGTCGCTGTGCAGGAAAGCCAGGCTGTGTTCAATCTCGGCGGCGATCTCGGCGCAGGAGAGGACGCGCGTCCAACTGCCGGCGATCTCGATCGCCAGCGGCATGCCTCCCACCTGCCGGCAGATGCGGATGACATCCTTCATCTCCTCGTCCCCCGGCGCCGCCCCACGCTTCCGCTGGGCGGCAGCGCAGAACAGGCGCACCGCGTCGAACTGCCGCGCGCATGATTCTTCGGCGTTGGAAGGCATTCCCATGGCTGCCACGTTGTAGATCAATTCAAAGGACAGGTGCAGCCGTTCGCGCGAGGTAACCAGCAGCTTGAGCCGTGGAGCCGCGGCCAGCAGCCCCGGCAGCAGGTCCGCGCCGCCCGGCAGGAGCTGCTCAAAGTTATCCAACACGAGGAGCATCTCTTTGTCCTGGAGGGTATTGAACAAGAATTCTTGCAGGTCAAGAATTTGATTGGCCGCACCCAGGGCGGACAGGATGGCAGGGGGGATCGCTTCGCACTTCTCGGCCGCCGCCAACGGGACGAAGCACACCCCATCGGCGTAGCGCTCCTGCTCCCTTCCAGCCGTCTCCACCGCCAGCCGCGTCTTGCCGCTGCCGCCCGGCCCCAGCAAGGTCAGCAGGCGGCATTCCGGTTCCTGCAGGTGGCTGGCGATCTCCTCCAGTTCCTCCTGCCTGCCCACGAAGGGGGTCAGGTAGACAGGTAATCCCCGCGACGGCTCTTGCGCGGCAGCCGCGATCTTCTCGTCGCGAATCTGCTCATACAAGTGGGTGGTCTCGTCGGCGGGCTGCACATCCAGTTCTTCCAATAAGATGCGCTTGCAGGCCTCGTATTGTTCCAGCGCAGCCGGGCGCTGACCGCTGAGCGCATAGAGGCGCATCACCCGGCGGTGGGCCTCCTCCTGCCAGGGCTCCAGCGCGATGCTGCGCTGGGCATAGGCCAGGGCCTGTTCCAGCTCGCCGCAGCATTCGGCATGTTCAGCCAGTCGGCGCAATGCGGTCGAGGCCTTGCGCAGCAATCGCTCGCGCACAAAGTAGCACCAGTCGTCGAACTCCGGGCAGTCCTTCAGCGCAAAGCCTTCCAGGAAGTCGCCGTGATAGAGGCTGAGCGCGGCGCGATCGTGCTCCACGGCGCTGAGCAGGTCGGCGGCGGATGCCAGGGCCAACCTGCCCTGTTCGATCTCCTCCTCAAAGGCAGCCGCGTCGATCCAGCACTCGCTGCCTGGCAAGAGCTGGACAAACTCGCGGTCGCTGTCCAGGAGGGGGAGGCCGGCGGGATCGAGGGTGAGCAGATGGCGTAAGTTGGAGAGCGCGGTGCGCAGGCTGGCATGCGCGGCCTGGGGGGGATGTCCGGGCCAGAACATCTCCGCCAGGCGCTCGCGCGCGTGCGGGCGGTCACTTTCGACCGCCAGGTAGGCCAGCAGGAGGCGCGACTTGTCGCTGTCGAAACCGCGAACAGGCTCGCCGTCCAGCCGGGCGGAGCAGGAACCCAGCAAGGTCAATTCGAAGCGGGCCATGTTTTCCCTCCCGAAACACAAGACCCTGATACCTCCGCGGAAACAATTTTCCGCCGGAGTCTGTGGGCAGCCAGGCAATCGGTTTTATCGGCAGGGATTTCACCGAAGCTGCTATGTGCGCCGCCCCTCAATCAAACCTGACCGGCTTGGGATGCCCAAAAACATTGTAGCATAAAACGCCTGTTTTAATCCAAGTTTACGATCTCTTGACGATGGGTTGGTATAGTGAGTACAGAAATCAACCGCCAGGAGGTGAATAAATAAGAAAACGAACCACCCTGTTGACTCAGCCCATGCAGATGGACGCGTTTGAGTCCAGGTCTGCGTAAACACAAATTTTGTCGATCAAGTCGAAAGGAAAAACCATGAACAAGCAAACGTTATTTCGCCTGTTGGCGGTCTTCGCGGTCATCCTGCTGCCATTCTTGACCGCCAGCCCGGTGCAGGCTGGTGCGCCTATCCCTACCAAAGAGGTGTTTGATGATTATTATCCCGTAGAAAATGACTGCGGTTTTGAAATCACCGGCCACCTTTACGGGAGACTCGATTCCTCGTATTTTCTTTACGATAACGGTCTAAAAAACAAGATCCTTGTGCACGCACCCACCTTGAAGGGGACCTGGTCTGCCAACGGCAAGGAGTTGAATTTCCAGGTCAGTGGCCCAGTGCAATACCGGCAAACCAATGAGGGATTTCTGCAAATCATGCTGGGAACCTGGGATTTTCTCACTGTTCCCGGATACGGGGCCGTATGGGGCTTTGCGGGCCACGTCATCCTTGAGTGGCAATTCATTGGTGTAGAGAATGGGCAAGAAATATATGAAATGGTCGCGGTCTTGAAAGAGGTAGGCAATTTCACCCCTTATGACTGGGCTCCGATCTGCGCCTATTTCAGCGAAGGATGATGCCCAGGTCCACCATCCCGTAGGTTGTCCGCGAACCGGAAGTATCGGCCCACTCAGCACTTTTCCAATCGAGTTCCGCTGACCATGTAGCGGCGGGTCTGTTCCATAAGCAACCCAATTCATCATCCAACCAGACCCGCCGCTACCGTACCAGCAGGCCTAATCTCTTCCCTCCCGCAGGTTCGGAACCAATGGTGTCGGCTTTAGCGATTCTGCTTTTTCCGCCTGGGAATGAATTCCCAGGCTAATCTAGACCCAAACCCACTTCAAGTGGGTTTGAAGGGGTTTTTTAGCCTGCGAATTCCATTCGAAGGCAGCTGTGGAGGCGACAAATTGCTTGACGATATCCTTTTTCGAAACCCATTTCCCTTAGTTGACCCCATTGGTTCGGAACCTGCGGGAGGATGCAACGGTCAAGACAGAAGACCCTTCGCCCCAGGCGGGGCTCAGCGGTTCAAGTGGCGGGTGATTCCATGAGAGTACTCCTGCCAACAAAGTCTTGCTACCCAAGCGCGGGCAGACCCTTCCCGCAAATGGTTCACAAAACTTTATCGCAGTGTTCAGCCTGCGGAACGTTTTACAAGATCAAATAGGAGGATCGCGAATATGGAAACAAACCCTCAATCAAGTTCAAAGCACGACCTTCGCCGCCGCATATGGCTCATCGCGCTGCTGGTGGTACTGGTCCTGGCGTTGGCGGCGGTCTTGACCCGCTCAAAATGGCAGCCGCTCCTGAGAATTCCCCCAAAAACCGCGGACGGGATGGCGCTGGTCTACGTCCCGGCGGGTGACTTCCTGATGGGCTCCACGAAAGAGGAGGTCAATCATGCTACCCTTTCCTCTTTATCCACAGATCTGCTGGTGGAATGGCATGGGAAACTGTATGCAGAAACACCGCAGCACACGGTCTACCTGGATGCTTTCTGGATCGACAAGACCGAGGTGACCGTTGCGATGTTCCAACAGTTCGTTGAGCAGACCGGCAACCAGACGGACGCGGAAAAAGAAGGCTTTGGAATTGCCTGTCCCAATACCAGGGAAAAATGTCAAGGTGATAAGAAAGGTGCCAACTGGAGATTCCCCCTGGGGACTGAGGAAACAGAAGCCATCTCCGACCACCCCGTGGGACAGGTCAGTTGGAATGACGCCCTAGCCTACTGCCAATGGGCCGGACGCCGGCTGCCCACCGAAGCCGAATGGGAAAAAGCCGCGCGCGGGACAGACGGCAGGATATACCCCTGGGGAAACCAGCCCGTGGCGGCAAATCTGCTGAACTATGCCGATAAGAACAACGATGCATCTTGGGCAGACAAGACCAGCGACGACGGCTATGCATTGGAAGCGCCCGTGGGCAGTTACCCGGCAGGCGCCAGCCCATACGGCGCGCTGGATATGGCCGGCAATGTCTGGGAATGGGTGGCTGATTGGTATGACGAGCAGTATTATCAAAATTCACCCGATAGAAACCCAACCGGGCCAGCCACAGGTTTTCAACGAGGGTTGCGAGGAGGGGAATGGTTGGCGGATGGATACGTGGTTCGCACAACCTACCGATATCAATCTCCGCAGAATGCCAGGGCGAATGCCGTGGGCTTTCGCTGCGCCATGACGCCTTAATTTTCAATCCGGGTGACCGGGCTCAATTTGCCAACTTCCCACCGGGCAGGCAAATCGACCGCTCTGCTTGGCGGGCAACCTGGTGAACAAATCCCTTCAAGGATGCGGATGGCACCAAACCGGCTGTACCATAACCACACCCACTACAGCTCCTATCTGCTGCGCATCTGGCAGGCCGGATCCAAGGGGGCTCCGGCCTGGCGCATCGTGCTGATCAGCCCGCACAGCGGCAAGCGGTGGAGCTTCAAGAGTTTGCCGGAGTTGGCCAAATTCCTGGAACAGGAGATGGGTGCAGAAGAGGAGGACAAAGGGCAGGGAAAAAGTGAATAAAAATCCCCGGCACGCTCAGCGTATGCCGGGGATTTGATCTTGTGACAGCTTATCTCACCACTTCAACCGGTTATCGAAACTGGTCAGCGCCTTCATGTAATTCGCCCGCTCGAAGGCAGCCGGTTCGGCCACGGCCTGCTGGCTCATGCTGCCGCGCATCTGGCGGATCGATTCGTATTCGTACTTGACCAGCCAGCTCTCCAGCTCGGTCAACAGCTCAGCGGCGCGCGCCGGACCGCGCTGGATCAGCTCGGAGGCCAGCATGGTCACGCTGGCGCCGGCCATCACCGACTTGACCACGTCCTCGGCGGTGTGCACGCCGCCGGTCAGCGCCAGGTCGGCTTTGATCCGCCCGTAGAGGATGGCCGTCCAGCGCAGCGGCAGGCGCAGCTCTTCAGAGGTGGAAAGGTGCAGACTGGGCACCACCTCGAGGGTTTCGATGTCGAAGTCGGGCTGAATAAAACGGTTGAACAGCACCAGGCCGTTGGCGCCAGCCTTGACCAGGCGCGAGGCCAGGTTGGGCAGGGTGGTGAAGAACGGCGCCAGCTTGACCGCCAGCGGAATCTGCACCTGCTTGCGAACATCATTCACCAGGTCAAAATAGGCCTGTTCCATCTGCTGGGCGGTCAGGCGCATATCGGTGGGCAGGTAGTAGATGTTCAATTCCAACGCGTCGGCGCCGGCTTCTTCGATGCGCCGCGCGTATTCCACCCACCCGCCGGTGGAAACGCCGTTCAGACTGCCGATGACCGGGATGGACACCGCGGATTTGATGCGCTGCACCAGCTCCAGGTAGCTCTCCGGCCCAACGTTGTACTGTTCCATGTCGGGAAAGTAGGACAGCGCTTCGGCGTGGGCGTCGGTGTTGCTGCTGAGAAAGTAATCCAGCGCGCGCGACTCGTGGGTGATCTGCTCCTCAAACAACGAATACATCACCACCGCGCTGACGCCGGCTTCCTCAAGGCGTTTGACCGTGTCCACCTTTTTGGACAGCGGCGAAGCCGAAGCCACAATCGGATTCTTCAGGTTCAGGCCAAGATAACTTGTGCTCAAATCAACCATGCTATTTTCTCCTTTGCGACTGTCAACCGGCTATTTCTCTTCGCTATTCTGCGCGGTGTACTGAATGGCCGCCATCTGTTTGTACAACTCCCAGCGCATGCGCACATCCTGATTGGCGGCGCGCATTAATTCCTCGGCGCGGCGCTCATCCGACTGCAGCAGCATCCGGTAGCGCGTTTCGTTGTAGGCATATTCCTCGACCGAAACGGTGGGATCCTTGGAGTCGATCAGCAACGGGTTCTTTCCATCGGCAATCAGCGCGGGGTTGTAGCGGTACAGCGGCCAGATGCCGGACTGCACCGCGAGGCGCTGCTGGTCAAGACCCTTGCGCATGTCAATGCCGTGGGCGATGCAGTGCGAATAGGCGATGATCAGCGAGGGACCGTCGTAGGCGTCCGCCTCAATGAATGCGCGCAGCGTCTGCTGGTCGTTGGCGCCCATGGCCACATGCGCCACGTAGACATAGCCGTAAGCCATGGCGATCATGCCCAGGTCTTTCTTGGGCAGGTTCTTGCCCTTGGCGGCGAACTTGGCCACCGCGGCGCGCGGGGTGGACTTGGACGACTGACCGCCGGTGTTCGAATAGACTTCGGTGTCCAGCACCAGGAGGTTGACATTGCGCCCGGAGGCCATCACATGATCCAGACCACCGAAACCGATATCGTAGGCCCAGCCGTCACCGCCCATGATCCACACGCTCTTGCGCACCAGGAAATCGGCCACCGAAAGCATCTGCTTGACCATCGGGTTCGAGGAGGCTTGCAGCCGCTGCTTTAGCACAGCCACCCGCTCGCGCTGCTCGCGGATGCCGGTTTCATTGCTTTGGTCAGCGTTGAGCAAACCGTCCACCAGGTCCTGCCCAACTTCAGCGGCAAAGGCGGGGAGCATCTCGCGGGCGAACTCGGTTTGCTTGTCAATCGTCAGGCGCATGCCCAACCCAAATTCGGCGTTGTCTTCAAACAGCGAGTTGGACCAGGCTGGTCCGCGCCCATCACGGTTGAACGTCCAGGGAGTGGTGGGCAGATTGCCGCCGTAGATGGATGAACAACCGGTGGCATTGGCCACCACCATGCGGTCACCAAATAATTGCGAAGCCAGCTTGACATAGGGGGTCTCGCCGCAGCCGCCGCAGGCCCCGGAAAACTCGAACAGCGGTTGGAGTAGCTGGGAGTTCTTCACCGTGGTCGGCTGGAACGCCGTGCGGTCCACCTCGGGCAGCGACAGGAAGAAATTCCAGTTATCCCGCTCGCTCTCGCGGATGGGCAGCTGGGGAGCCATGTTGATGGCTTTGCGTCCAGCCTGGGTCTTATCCTTGGCGGGGCAGGCCTCAATGCACAGCGCGCAGCCGGTGCAGTCTTCGGGAGCCACCTGCACGGTGAACTTGGTGCCGGGCAGCTCGCGGAACTTGGCATCCAAGGATTTGAAGGTCGCCGGGGCATTGGCGAGCAGCTTGGGATCATACACCTTCTGGCGGATGACCGCATGCGGGCAGACAAAGGAGCATTTGCCGCATTGGATGCACAGGTCCGCTTCCCAGACCGGGATCTCGAGGGAAATATTGCGTTTTTCCCACTGCGCCGTGCCGGTGGGGAAGGTGCCGTCCACCGGGAATTTGCTGACCGGCACCGAATCGCCCACATAGGAGATGATCGGGCCGAGCACATCGCGCACGAATTCGGGCGCCTCGGGCGCAACCGCCGGGCGGCGGGTGAGCTCGCTGGAAGCAGCCGCAGGCACCTTGACTTCAAAGAGGTGTTCAAGCGTCGAGTCAACGGCTTCATAATTTTGCTTGACCACCGCCTCGCCGCGTTTGCCGTAGGTCTTTTTGATGCTCTTCTTGATCTGCTCGATGGCCTCATCGCGCGGCAAGATGCCGGAGATGGCGAAGAAACAGGTCTGCATGATGGTGTTCACACGCCCACCCATGCCGGTCTTATGCGCCACCTCGTAGCCGTCAATCACGTAGAAGCGCAATTGCTTGGCGATGATTTCTGACTGCACCTCACGCGGCAAATGATTCCAAACCTCATCCGGCCCGTAAATGCTGTTGAGCAGGAAAACCGCGCCGGGCGCGGCGTATTTGAGCATATCCAGGCGCTCGAGGAAGGTGAACTGGTGGCAGGCGACAAAATTTGCCTCGCCCAGGCCAATCAGGTAGGGCGCGCGAATCGGGTCAGGGCCGAAACGCAGATGCGAGATGGTCATCGAGCCAGATTTTTTTGAGTCAATCACAAAGTAACCCTGAGCAAAGTTCTCGGTTTCTTCCCCGATGATCTTGATCGAGTTCTTATTGGCGCCCACCGTGCCGTCGGCACCCAGGCCAAAGAACACGCAGCGCACCGTCTTGGGGTTGGCGATGGAAAAGGTGGGATCGAAGTCCAGGCTGCTTTGCAGCACGTCCTCGTCGATGCCGACCACGAAATGAGCGCGGGGATTGGGTTTGGCCAGATGGTCGAAGACAGCCTTGACCATCGCCGGGGTGAATTCTTTGGACGATAGACCGTAGCGCCCGCTGGTGACCAGAGGCATGGCCTTGAAGGGCGCCGCCCCGGCTTCAAGCGCCTCATTGATGGCGGTGACCACGTCCAGGTAGAGCGGCTCAAACGCGCCCGATTCCTTGGTTCGGTCGAGGACGGCGATGCGCTTGGTGGTGGCTGGCAGGGCAGCCATCAAATGTTTCATCGAGAATGGGCGGTACAGGCGCACCGTGACCACGCCCACCTTCTCATCATGCGTATTGAGGTATTTGGCGGTTTCCTCGGCGGTCTCTGAGCCGGAGCCCATGATCACAATCACGCGCTCGGCATCTGGTGCGCCGAAATAGTCAAACAACTTGTACTGGCGACCGGTGATCTGGGCGAACTTGTTCATCGCCTTTTCAACCGTGGCGGGGCAGGCATTGTAATACGGGGTGCAAGCCTCGCGCACCTGGAAGAACACATCCGGGTTCATCGCCGTGCCGCGCAGCACGGGATGGTCGGGCGAGAGCGCCCGGGCGCGGTGGGCGGCGATCAGACCGTCATCCATCATCGCGCGCATCTCATCCTCGCTCAACAACACGAGTTTATTGATCTCGTGCGAGGTGCGAAAACCGTCGAAGAAATGCAGGAACGGCACCCGCGACTCCAGCGCAGCCGCCTGGGCGATCAGCGCGTTGTCCTGGGATTCCTGCACCGAGCGCGAAGCCAACAGGGCAAAGCCGGTCTGGCGGGTGGCCATCACGTCGGAATGATCGCCAAAAATGGACAAGGCGTGGGTGGCCACCGTGCGGGCGGTGACATGGAATACGGTCGGGGTCAACTCGCCGGCGATCTTGTACATGTTGGGGATCATCAAAAGAAGACCCTGCGAGGCGGTGAAGGTGGTGCACAACGACCCGGTCTGCAGCGCGCCGTGCACCGCGCCTGCGGCGCCGCCTTCCGACTGCATTTCGATGACCAGCGGCACCGTGCCCCACAGATTGCGGATGTTGCCGGCCATGTAGGCGTCCGCATACTCGCCCATCCCGGAGGATGGGGTGATCGGATAGATGGCGATGACTTCATTCAGCCGGAATGCCACCTGGGCAACGGCTTCATTGGCATCAATGGTGATCATTTCACGCGTCATGAGATACACTCCCTAAATGAATTGCATCAAATTTTGAAGATGCGGCCTGGCTTGCAGGCGCATCAATTACGAGATGCGGTTTTCAATCTTAAAATTTTAACGGCAATCGCCAGTTCAGGATAGTACTATTGCTCACAAAAAACGCTGTGGGCCGTCATGGTTTCGATGGAGCGTTTGAGCACGGACTTTATTTTACCAGTAAAACTCCGGCATTAAGGGAAGCAGTCCGCGAAAGATCAGGAATAAACCAATTTTGAACCTACGTTAACCATCTGTAAAGACACCTGACAGTTCTGTCAACGCTTGATCCCGTTATCCTGCCTATAATGAATGAAAGGCATCCTCATGGACGGACAGTTGCTCGCATATCTATATATGTTCATGCATTTCGCCACAGGCATCCTGGCGCTGATTGTCGGCTGGATGGTGGGGCGAATCCGCAGCACCGGATCCCGGACATTCAGCCTGATGATGCTTTCACAGGCGCTGTGGGTGCTGGCCTATGCTGCTGAAGCCTTTACCCTGGATGCGCGAGTCAAGATATTTTGCCACCAACTGGGGTGGGTGGGCGCGCTGGGCAGTGCGGTCTTTTGGTTTCTGTTCATCCTGAAATTCACCCAGATCTTTCCCAGGATCCCGCTGTGGGTGAACGCAGCGGTGTGGGTCATTCCGGTCATCAGCCTGGCGATCATATTTACCAATCCCTGGCACCGGCTGTTCTGGGCGGATATTCAGGCAGTACAACCTGGATTCAACGCCGGCTTGAACTATATCCGCGGCAGCGCCAATCTGTTGCCCACCGCCTATGGTCACTTTCTGGCTGCGTTTGCGGCAATCCTGCTATTCCGTTCGATCTTTTACACTGCGCGGCCTCATCGCAAGCAGCGCTGGATGCTGCTGGCGGCTGTGGTCATTCCCTGGCTCATTTCCACGCTGTTTATCCTCGGCATCCTGATCATTGACCTTGCGCCCTTCTCGTTCGCCATCCTGGGGGTGGTCATGGGTTGGATCGTTTTTCGTTTCCAGATACTGGAATTAACACCGGTGGGGTTGGATGTGCTGGTGGAGAACCTTGGCTACGGCGTGCTGGTGATAGATCTGGAGAACCGCATCATCGATCTGAATCCGGCGGTCACCCAGATGACAGGTCTCACCCAGGCAGCGATCGGATACCCTCTGGCCCAAGCGCTCAAGAACATGCCTGCGCTGCGCGAAGCTTGTGAAAACCCGCAGGATGGCACATCACTGGTGGTGCAGGAACGCAAACCGAGGCTGTACCTGGAAATCAAGAAATCCACCCTCTATAATCGCGAGAAGAGACCCTTCGGGCGCATGGTGTTGATGAGCGATATCACCACCTATAAAAAAGCCGAAGAGGCTCTGCTCGAATCGGAAGCCAAAATGCGCTTGATCTTTGATAATGTCAACGAGGGCATCAGTTATTACCGCGATTTACCAGATGGTCGGCGTGTGCTGGTCGAATGCAACCGGCGCTATGTGGAGATGTCCGGGTTTCACCGCGCCACCCTGCTGGAGCTGGACGACACCAACAAAATGCTGACGGGGCTTGAATCGCCTGAAAAAATTGCCCAGAACCGCGAAGCGCAGCGCCGCGGGCAGCCGTACAGCGGCGTGTTCTCCTGGAATCGCCCGGACGGCAAACCCAACATCATAGAATATACCGCTGTGACTCTCACGGTGGGTGAGGATATGTTCACCATCGGGGTCGATACCGATGTCACTGAGCGGCGGGCGGCTGAACGCGCTTTGCAGGACAGCGAACAACGCCTGCGCACCCTTTTTGAATTGAACCCTGACGCCATCATCCTCACCGACACGCACAACCTGACCATTGTGGACTGCAACAATGCCGCAGCACAGATGAACGGTTATCGCCGTGAAGAGTTGATCGGCAAGCCGGTTGCGATCATTACTCCGGTCAAGATATATGAACAGACCATGACCCCGGAGCGGATGGATTTCATGCGCAAAGAGATTCAAGAACACGGCGTGTTTACCCTGGAGGCCAGTCATATCCACCGGGATGGTCACGAATATCCGGTGGAAGCCTCCATCACGGTGATCAATTATGGCGGTCGCGAGGTTTACTTGACCATCGACCGCGACATCACCGAGCGTAAACGCAGCCAGCAGGCTGAACACGATCAGCGCACACTGGCCGAAGCCCTGCGCGATTCGGCCGCGGCGCTCACTTCCACACTGGATTTGAATGAAGTGCTCGATCGCATTCTCGAACAGGTCAGCCGCGTGCTGCCGGGTGATTCCATCGGCATACTCATGCTGGAAGGCGACCTGGCCAGGATTGTGCGCTGGCGCGCGAAAGAACCCAACCTGCATGAAGACAAACCCATCTACGATATCAACTTCCAGATCGACCAGACCCCCACCCTCCACACACTGCTATCCACACATCAGCCGTTCATCCTTTCAGATACGCGGGATAATCCGGACTGGGTGTATAAATCCGAGGACGGCTGGATCCGTTCTTATGTGGGTGCGCCCATTGTGTCCCGCGACAAGGTGATAGGCTTTATCAACGTGGATTCGGCCACTCCCCATTTCTTCCAGGCCGAGCACGCCGAGCGCTTAATGGCTTTCGCCAATCAGGCGGCCATCGC
Organism: uncultured Anaerolineaceae bacterium; assembly: GCA_964496705.1. GTDB lineage: Bacteria > Chloroflexota > Anaerolineae > Anaerolineales > Anaerolineaceae > CAZCBJ01. The sequence goes on from CAZCBJ010000042.1 coordinate 13,892, forward strand.
CATTCAGAACGCGCGGCTGTACAGCGAAGCTCAACGCCTGGCCATCACCGACCCGCTGACCGGTTTGTACAATCGCGGACACCTGATTAAAATGGCTCAGACCGAGCTCGAGCGCGCGCGCCGTTACAACGAACCACTGGGCATCATCATCCTGGATATTGACAACTTCAAAGATGTCAATGACACCTTCGGACACCCGGTCGGCGACGAGGTGCTGCGCGCACTGGCGCGCATTTTCCAGATGTCCATGCGCTCCTACGATGCGGTGGGCCGTTACGGGGGCGATGAGTTCATGATCATACTGCCCGAGACCGACCTTGACCAGACCATGATGACCGCGGAACGTTTGCGTGAGCTCATCGCTGCGCTGGAAGTGATGGCCGACGATCAGGCGGTGCGCATCTCCGCCTCGTTGGGCGTGGCCAATTTGCGCGAAATTCCCAACCCGACCCTCGACCGCCTGATCCAGCGCGCCGACCAGGCGCTGTACCGCGCCAAGCAGGCTGGCCGCAATCGCGTCGGCGATTGAAATGCGTTGGTTTGGTATAATTGACTTCTCGGACGTGCATCCCGGTGAAGCCGCGGATGAAATATATTGACTTGGCGGAGAGCGCATGACCCAACCGTTGGATTTTCAATCTTTGATCTTCACCCTGCAGCGTTTCTGGGCTGAACAGGGCTGTTTGATCTGGCAGCCGTATTATTCCCAGGTGGGCGCCGGAACCAACAACCCGGCAACGTTCCTGCGTGTGCTGGGGCCTGAGCCCTGGAATGTGGCTTATGTGGAACCTTCGGTCAGACCGGATGACGGTCGCTACGGGCAGAACCCCAACCGCCTGCAGCAGCACTATCAGTTCCAGGTCATCCTCAAGCCCGATCCCGGCAACCCCCAGGAGCTGTATCTGCAATCGCTGCATGCCCTCGGCATCGATCCCCGCCAGCACGATTTCCGCTTTGTCGAGGACAACTGGGAATCGCCTGCGCTGGGCGCCTGGGGACTGGGCTGGGAGGTGTGGCTGGATGGGCAGGAAATCACCCAGTTCACCTATTTCCAGCAATCCGGCGGCACCAACTTGGACCCGGTTTCGGTGGAGATCACCTACGGTCTGGAACGGATCGCCATCGCCCAGCAGCGCGTGCGCAGCTTCCGCGACATTCGCTGGAACAGCCAGATTAAATATGGCGAGGTAAACCTGCAGGGCGAGCAGGAACATTCCACTTATTACTTTGAGGTGGCGGATGTCGAGCGCCTGCGCCAGATGTACGCCCTTTACGAAGCCGAAGCGCTGGCCGCGATTGAACATGGGCTGGTGCTGCCGGCTTATGATTACGTTCTCAAATGCTCGCACACCTTCAACGTGCTGGACTCGCGCGGTGCGGTGGGCGTGACTGAGCGCCAGGCGCTGTTCGGACGCATGCGCGACCTGTCGCGGCGCGTTTCGGAGCTGTATCTGGCGCAGCGCCAGAATCTGGAATATCCCTGGCTGAGTGAAAACGGCGCGCGAACCTTGGCAGCCAGCCAGAAAACGCAGGCTTCAGTTGCCGCGCCTGCCCCGAAGCCGACCCTGGCTCCGGCAGATTTCCTGCTGGAAATTGGAACCGAAGAGCTGCCGGCTGCCGACCTGCGCGCCGCGCTGGCCCAACTGGAGGAGCACCTTCCGGCATGGCTGGATGAGCTGCGCCTGGAACACGGCGAATTGCGCGTGCTGGGCACGCCGCGCCGCCTGGTGGTGTTCGTGAAAAATTTGGCACCCCGCCAACCCGACCGCACCAGCCTGGTCAAAGGACCGCCGGCCAGCCGCGCCTTCGATGCGCTCGGCGTGCCGACCAAAGCCGCCGAGGGTTTCGCCCGCAGCCGCGGGTTGGAAACCGGAGACCTTCAGGTGCGCGAGATCGACGGCGGACAATATGTGGTGGCGGAGATCAGCGAAACCGGGCGCCCGGCAAGCGAAGTGCTGGCCGAAGCGCTGCCCAAGTGGATCGCCGCCATTAAATTTGACAAAGCCATGCGCTGGAACTGGACCAACACTGCTTTCTCGCGTCCCATCCGCTGGCTGCTGGCGCTGCACGGCGCGCAGCCCATTCCCTTCGCTTATGCCGGCGTGGAATCATCTAACACAACCCGCGGTCTGCGCTTCCGCGAACCGGCTGAAACCCCGATTGCAGACCCGGCCGCCTATTTCGCCGCCCTGGCTGCGCAGAATATCGTGCTCGACCCGGTCGATAGGCGGCAGACGATTGCCGAACAGGTCGGGCGGCTGATGCGCGAAGCCGGTGGGGTGATCAAGCTGGATCAGGGCAACCTGGACGAAGTGACCATGCTGGTCGAAGCCCCCACCACGCTGCGCGGCAAATTTGAGGGCGAACACCTCAACCTGCCCGCCGAGGTGCTGATTTCGGTGATGAAGAAACACCAGCGCTATTTCCCGGTGTTTTCCACCAGTGGGAGACTGCTGCCGTGTTTCATCGCCGTGCGCAACGGTGATGAGCAATACCTGGACATCGTCACCGACGGCAATGAGCAGGTCATCCGTGCGCGCTTCGCCGATGCGGCGTTCTTCACCAGCCAGGACCTGCAGCACAAACTGGAGGATTTCCTGCCACGGCTGGGCACACTCACCTTCCAATCCAGGCTGGGCAGCATGCTGGATAAATCGCAGCGGATCGGGCAATTGGTTGAGCCGCTGTTTGAAATATTGGACGTGGACGAAGCCGACGCTGTCAGCGCGCGGCGCGCCGCGCGCCTGTGCAAAGCCGACCTGGTCACGCATATGGTGGTCGAGATGACCTCGCTGCAGGGCATCATGGGCCGCGATTACGCGCTGCACTCCGGCGAAAGCCCGGCCGTGGCCCAGGCCATCTTCGAACATTACCTGCCGCGCAATCCCGGCGACGAGCTGCCGCGCAGCAAGGCAGGCCTGGCGCTGGGGCTGGCAGACCGGCTGGACACGCTGGCCGGGCTGTTTGCCGCCGGGCTGGCGCCCACGGGCACCAAGGATCCCTTCGCCCAGCGCCGCGCAGCGTTGGGGCTGGTGCAGACGCTCATCGGCTGGGACCTGGATTTTGATCTCTCTCGCGGCCTGGCGCTGGCATCTCAGAACCTGCCCATCCCCACGTCGCCCGAAACACAAAGCGCCTGCCTGGGGTTCATCACCGGGCGGTTGCGCGCATTTCTGATCGAGCAGGAAGGCCTGCGCTACGATATGGTGGATGCCGTCCTGGCCGCCCAGGCGCACAATCCGGCGGGCGCCATGCGCGCCGTCCGCGAGTTGAGCCAGGCGGTCTCCGCCGCAGATTGGAATACCACCCTACCCGCCTATGCGCGCTGCGTGCGCATCACCCGCGATTTACAAGAGCAGTTCAGCATCACCCCGGCCGCTTTCGCAGATGCGGCTGAGAATGCCCTGTATGAGGCGCTGCTCAAAGCCGAAACCGCCCCGCGCCGGCAGGGGTCGGTGGCGGATTTCTTGAAAGCTTTCCTGCCGATGATCCCCGCCATCAACCGCTTTTTTGAAGCCGTGCTGGTCATGGCGGAAGACCCCGGCCTGCGCGCAAACCGTCTGGGGCTGCTGCAGCGCATCGCGCGCCTGCCGCAGGGCGCGGCTGATTTGAGCCTGCTGGAAGGTTTCTAACCGGCAGGATGCGGCCAGTACAACGGCTGGCAGCTTTGCCCGCATTGGGGTAAGATTGTATGGAGACTTGCTCAGCGATTGCAGCCTGCATCCTGACCGATTGAATAATTTCTGGGCTAAATCGAACAAGTTTGTTGTTAGAAAAGGATTATGGACATGAAAATAGTAACCGACTGCGCCGCTGACCTGCCGCTTGAAGAGCTGGTCCAATTGGGCATCACCCAGGTGCCGCTGTATATCCAGTTTCCGGAGGGCGAAGTGAATTCCGCCGACATCACCGCCGACGAATTCTACGACCGCCTGGAAGCCATGCGTCCCGAGATCCCCACCACCGCCATGCCCTCCACCGGCTATTTCGCCGACCTGTATACCAAACTGGCCGAAACGGGCGAAAAAATTCTCTCCATCCACGTCTCTTCCGGTCTGAGCGGGACAATCAACGCTGCGCGCATGGGCGCCGAGCAGGTGATGCACTTTGCCCAAACTCATATCTGGGATTCGATGACGTTATCCGGCGGACAGCGCTTTCAGGTGCTGGCCGCCACCCTCGCCGCGCGCGCGGGCTGGGAGCTGGAGAAAATCACAGCCCGCCTGGCTGAAATCCGCGCCCACACCGAGGTGATCTTCACCCTGGAAACGTTGGAATATCTGGCGCGCGGCGGGCGCATCGGGCGCGTGCAGGCGCTGGCCGGCTCGCTGCTTAAATTAAAACCGGTCATCCACGTTGCCCACGCGGACGGCAAATACAGCACGGTGGCCAAAAGCCGCACCGTCTCAGCCTGCCTGGAGTTGATCGGCAAGCATCTGGAAGGGCTGTACAAAGACGAGTCGCTGTGGGTGACGGTGATGCACGGACGCTTCGCCGACGCCGCGCAGAGCCTTTCCACCCTGCTGCAGGGGCGGCTGAACATCAAGAAACTGGAAAACCTGCGCATCTCGCCCGTGCTGGGCGTGCACACCGGCCCGGGCATTGTCGGCGCCACGGTGGTGCCAATGCGCCTGCTCCAAGATCTGTTCAGTTAATTCCAGCTCTCAAGTTCCGGTCACACTTCGGGCAGCGGTTTTCGCGGCAAACATCGAGGGGTGTGTTTTCTATTGGTTTACCTGGAGTCTGCCATGTCACTTTCACTGCAACCGTTAAAATTCACCCCCCTGCCTTTGGGCAGCATCCGCCCACAGGGTTGGCTGGCGCGTCAGTTGCGCATCCAGGCTGACGGACTGAGCGGTCATCTGGACGAATTCTGGCCGGATATCAAGGACAGCGCCTGGTTCGGCGGCGAAGCCGAGGGTTGGGAGCGCGCGCCCTACTGGCTGGACGGGGTCATCCCGCTGGCCTGGCTGCTGGACGACGCGGCATTGAAAGCCAAAGTGACCGGTTACATGGATTACATCCTGGACCACCAGACCGAGGACGGCTGGCTGGGGCCGGTGGAGCGCAATCCCTTCTCGGGGGCAGCCATCATCCCGGCTGGTGTAGATTTGTGGTCTGCGCTGTTGATCAGCAAAGTGTTGGCGCAGTACCACCAGGTCTGCGGTGAGGCGCGCGTGTTGGAGGCGCTGGAGCGGCTGCTGCGCTGCCTGGACGGTCTGCTGGACCGCCGCCCATTGTTCAGCTGGGCGCAGGCGCGCTGGTTTGAGGGATTGATTGCCATTTTTTATCTTTACGAGCGCAAGCCGATGGACTGGCTGTTGGAGCTGGGAGTCAAACTGCACTCACAGGGCTTTCACTGGGGCGAATTCTACACCCGCTGGCCATTCACCGAGCCCACCCAGCCGGAACGCTGGAACTACATGAGCCACGTGGTTAACAACGCCATGGCGGTCAAAGCCCACGGCCTGTGGTGGCGGCTGAGCGGCCAGGCTGCCGACCGCGCTGCGCCGGGCGATATGATTGCCAAATTGGAGCGTTACCACGGCATGTTGACCGGCATGTTCAGCGGAGACGAATGTCTGGCCGGGCGGCGCCCTACCCAGGGGAGCGAGTTGTGCGCGGTGGTGGAATACGCCTATTCGCTCGAATGGCTGTTCGCCTTGTTCGGCGAGCCGGACACCGCCGACCGGTTGGAGAAAATCATCTTCAACGCGCTGCCCGCCACCTTCTCGCCGGAGATGTGGTCGCACCAGTACGACCAGCAGGTCAACCAGGTGGAATGCAGCCTGCATCCCCGCCGCTGGACCACCAACGGCATTGAATCCAATCTGTTCGGATTGGAGCCCAATTACGGCTGCTGCACCGCAAACCTGAGCCAGGGCTGGCCCAAGTTTGCCGCCCACCTGTGGATGGGCACAGCCGACGGCGGGCTGGTCGCGGCAGCCTACGCGCCGGGCGAGGTGTCGACCACGCTGCAGGGAATACCGGTCAGCATCCGGCTGGACAGCGAATACCCATTCCGCTCCAAGTTGACCTTTACGGTCAAGACGGCAGGGAAAGTCACCTTCCCGCTCTATCTGCGCGTGCCGGGCTGGGCCAGGGACGCCAGCCTGCAGGTCGGTCAGGATCAACTCCAGGCCGACCCTGGCCGTTTGGTCCGTCTGGAGCGCGCATGGCAGGGGGAAGAACAGATTGTTTTGCATCTCCCCATGCAAGCACAAGTATTGCGCGGTTATCACGGATCGGTGGGGCTGGCGCGCGGGCCGCTGGTGTACGCTTTGAAAATAAAAGAGACCTGGCGCCCGGTCAACACCGATCTCCCCTACCGCGAGCCGCCGCACGGCGATTGGGAAGTATTGGCTGCCTCGCCCTGGAATTATGCCCTTGCGCTGGATGAAAGCCGCGCGGCTGAACAGGTGACCTTTGCCGAGCACCCGCTCGGGGCATTGCCTTTCTCGCCTGAGGGTGCGCCGGTTACCGCGCGCGTCATGGGGCGACGCGTGCCGGGTTGGGGGATGGAGGATGGATCGGCGGCTGATGTGCCGGAAGGACCGTTGAGCTCGCCAGAACCGCTGGAGGAGTTGGTGCTGATTCCATACGGCTGCACCAACCTGCGCGTGACAGAGTTTCCCCGGCTGGCGGAATAAGGGCGGAGGTCCATTTTCAATCGACCTGCAGCCATTCAAAGGCCGGCTTAGAAAAAACTAACAAGAATTTAATCTGCATCCAAAAAACTTGACACAAATTAAGTGTCCATCTATACTGAAATGGCAGGGCGGATGAATTTAAAATCCGCCAATTTGCTACTTATTGACGAGGGCACCAGTGACCGCAGAAGCCAAATCCGCCTCACGCAGCGCGCCCGCCCGGGTGCGGATGCCCATCCGCATCAAGATCACCTTGCCTTTCCTCATCATGGCGCTGGTTCTGGCGATGGGCTCCTCGTATGTTGTCACTCAGATCGTATTTGACACACTCAGCGAGCGTTTCACCAACCAATTGATCGAGACCGGGAAACTGGCCACCGAATGGATGGTCCAGGAGGAAGAAAGAATCCTGGCGACGGTCCGACTGCTGCAATATTCCGATGGGGTCCCCGATGCGCTAAAAACGCGCGACGCCGAGCGGCTGCGCGAGGTCAGCTTTGGCATCACGGTTAATAATCTGGAAGAAGCGGTTGAGTTCCTGGATGTGGACGGCAATTTGCTGCTGGCCATGCGCCACCGCCGCGGCGGACGGATTGAAGAATACATCTTTACCAAATACGGCACATCCGTCTTTATGGATTATGATTTCGCCAGGAAGGTAATCCAAAATCAATTGGATCAGAAAGGCGATAAATTTGCCGGACTGGTGCGCGCCGACTGGGGCAATTATTTTTATATCAGTGCGCCGGTCTACGACTCCGATCAGAACCTGGTGGGCGCGGTACTGGTGGGGAAGACCCTGGAAACGCTGACCAAAAATTTGCGCGAACAAACCCTCGCCCAAGTCACACTGTATGATTTCGGCGGTGTGGTGATGGCTTCCACCCTGCCCTACATAGAGTCGCTGGAAACCGAGCAGATTGCCACCATTTTTGCCATACAAGACACCAGCAGCTATCGCCGGAGCGTCGAGCGGCGGCGCGATGTCAGCGCATTGAGCATTGATTACGAAGAAATCCTGGGCCCCTGGCAGGCGCGAGAAAACACCGACCTGGGCCTGATCGGCGCTTCGCTGGCCAAATCCTTCTTAATCAGCACCAGCCGCGTTTCGCGCATCCAGATTTCGCTGCTGTTCGGATTGGCTTTCTTCCTGGTGATCATCCTGGGCGTAAATGTGGCCAATTACATCACCCGCCCGCTGATGGGTCTGGTGCACGCCTCCGAGCAGGTGTCCAGAGGCAATCTCAAGGTGCGCGTGCCGGTCAACAGCAATGACGAGGTAGCCGTACTGGCACAAACCTTCAACCAGATGATCGAGAACCTGGAAGCCTCCAAAAAGGATTTGCTGCAGGCCTACGACAGCGCATTGGAGGGCTGGTCGCTGGCCCTGGAAATGCGCGATAAAGAGACCGAAGGCCATACCGAACGGGTGACTGAGCTGACCGTGCGGCTGGCCAGGGCGTTGGGCATCCAGGATGAAGAGCAGGTGATGAATCTGCGCCGCGGCGCGCTGCTGCATGACATTGGTAAAATGGCCATTCCTGACAGCATCCTCCTCAAAGAAGGGCCGTTGAACCCGGAGGAGATGGAGGTCATGCGCCGCCACCCGGAATATGCCAACCAAATGCTCTCGCACATTGAATTCCTGGGCTCGGCGCTGGATATCCCCCTCTATCACCACGAACGCTGGGACGGCACGGGATACCCGCTTGGTCTGCGCAGAGAAGAAATTCCGCTCGGGGCGCGCATCTTCGCCGTCGTGGATGTGTGGGATGCGATCATCACCGACCGGCCCTATCGGCGAGCCATGCCCTATGCCGAAGCCATCCAATCCATCCGCGCCGGAATAGGCTCGCATTTCGATCCGCGGATTGCACAGGCTTTCCTGGAAGTCATCGAGCAAACACCCGTCCATGACTGATCTGCCTGATCCGACTGCCTCACCTGAACTGGCTGAAGCTGTGGAATTTGAGCGGTCAAGAAAACGGCGCGGTCTGGATCTGGCGTTTTTGCTGCTTCTTCTGCTGCTCTTGTGCCTGTGCAGCACGCTGCTGGTGCCACGCTGGGTTGCTGATGCAAGCGTCGCTGGCACCCTGCCCGTGTCCATGCGCGCCACCTCCCGGGCGGATTACAGCCAGGTGGAAAATCCACCGGTTGTTCCGGGTATCAGCATCAACATCATCGAGGATGTGATCAGTGATTATGATCCTGACGCAGAAGATGTGCTTGAACGGGTGGCGACGGTGCAGGCGCAACTGCTCACCCCGATTGCCACCGCCACCCTCGCCCCGCCCACGCCCTTACCGACTGTCAATGAAGAGGAGCAGGCTCAAACCGCCACAGCGCTGTTCGCCCGCTTGATCACGCGCACCAGCGAGGCAGTCAACACACCCATTCCCGAGGCGACTGAAACGCGGGTCACTCCAAAGCCCAGCAATACCCCCCAGCCGACAGCGACGCGCCCCACATCGGAGCCAACCTTCACCCGCACCGTGCTCATTCCTCTGCCGACCAACACGCACACCTCCACGCCGGAGCCCACCAACACACGCACGCTCACGCCCACGCGTACGCCAACTCCGACGCGCACGCCCACCCCCACCCGCACACCTACGTCAACAAACACGCCCACATCTACTGCAACCAACACAGCGACAGCCACGCATACCCATACACCCACCCCCACCCCGACGAAGACGAACACGG
>CAZCBJ010000043.1:0-7711 GCA_964496705.1 uncultured Anaerolineaceae bacterium
TGCGGTCGTTCATACAACGGCTCTGCATATGAAGAAAGGATGGCATAGATAATTGATCTAGGGGGGGTCAGTAACCCGGGAAACCGCTCACACAGCATTTGATCGAGAAGATGACCTTCCACTTCGTTTTGATCCTGAAGAATATTGACAAGCTCAATTTCGATTCGGTCAGCCAGAGGTAATTCAACCATATCATCTGGATTCATCAACCAATATAGACCTATTTCAGGGTTGGGCGATGATTTCTCGAAACGTGTGAAGACCTGACGGTTGCCGAGATTGTCATGGATGAGATTAATGGTTTTTGAAAGCAATTTCTCATCCACCCGTTGCTGGTTTCTTGGAAAATAATGGTCTCGTGCAAATTGGGTAACACAGGCATTGAAGAGGCTGAGAAAATTCGAAGGCTCGTTGACCAGAGACAGGTATTCGCGGAGTATGTTTTCACAGTGATCGATATTGAGCAAAGGCGGCGTCGCATCGTCTGAAAAGATCCATTTAACTTGAGCAATCTCCTCATCTGAACGAAGAGCTGCTCCTTCAAGATGAAATCCACCCGCCTCGGTTGCAGTCAATACTGAAACCAAGAACCCCGGCGTCAACTCCGGGAGCAATGCATGAAAGGGCGTGTTCGCGTGAACTATTTTCGATACGGCGTTGAAGGTGCTGAATAAAGCAGAAACATGCCAGATCCAGTCATATCTGCGGCGATCTAGCCCAATTTTAAGAGGTTTTATGGCTTCTTTGCCCCATAACCAACCAGACCACACTGCTGATAAACTCCAATAAGCCTGGTTCGGACGAGGAAGCACGGCCAGGACCCCGCGGGGTTGAATGGCATCGGGTAAGGAAAGCAAAGATTTCAGCCGGCCGGGATACAGGCAGACGCCTCCCTGTGCGGGTGGCAACTCAGGCCAAATGGAGAATGAAACCGGACTGGAAACAACGCTGCTCCATGTTTCTATTGCGCGCTGCAATCCAGTCCATAGATTATTCTCGCGAAACTGGGTGGGAATCTGCAATTGCTTGTACCGTTGACGGGCAGGCGGATGCGGCCAAAGCATATTCCCCTCATCGCAAAGAGAGAGGACCAGGGCATGCAGCAGTTTCCTTTTCCATGAAGTTAATTGTAGACCTTCGATACGGTTAATCAGCGTAAACAGAAACAATAAAGCTCTGGGAAGATACATTGAAACAACTTCTGCCGCCGCTTCGCCGACTTTGCCATCCAAGGCTACTCGCTGCATAGCCCTGGATTGATGCAATGAGGGATTCCCGAGCAGTAAAAACCTTTCTTCATCTTTACTGCTTAGCGAAAATTCGCCTTCTTCGCCACAGCCTGGACATTGATAGATTCGATGATGCGGACGGGTTTCACCCCGCGTCCAGACATAAGCGTGAACGGGCACCGTCAATGCACATCTGCGACATTCGGTCAAATACAAGGATTGTAAGAAGGTTTCCAGACGTTCTGTTCCCCGGCGAGTGTCCAGCACATCGGAGAGGGCTGCTTGATAATCTTCTTTTGTTGGCGCATTGCATAAAACTTCCAGGATTAAGCTGGTAATTGGATTATTGCAAGCGACCAACACCCGATATCCCCAGGACGCCAGCTCAATGGGTAGCAGCGGGTTGGATCCAATTGGATCCAGAACCCAACTTCCCTTCGCTATTTCATCCGTTATTCTTGCAGAAAAACCCGGGGTGAACGGGGGAAGGTACCGGTTCAGCGGCAATTCCGGTACGCGCGTGGAGGGCGGTAGAAAGGCAAGTGCAAGGTTATGCATTGGTTAATAACAGTATAATAATCTCTAAGCAAAAAAACTAGTCCAGACAAGCTTTGAAATGGCGTCTTAACTAGCTAAAAATAACATCCATTGCAGTAGAGAGAATGTATGGGCATTTTCTGGAAACCTGTTCGGCAATATTTTCATGATCATTCCTGGCGCGAGTGGCTGCCTGACATGTTGATCCTTGTCTATCTGCTGTTGGGTCTTGTGGTTTTTGTTGCGCTTCCGTTTCTGGCTGACATGTGGGTTGTCGGTATCAATTCAGAATCCGATCAGAACCTTATTTTGGGCATTGCGTATATCGTGGGGTTGATCAATCTTTTATGCGGATTCTGGGTATTTTTGATCAAGAGATTTCAATCAACAGGTCAGGCGTTCACAGTTTTTGCCGTTTCCGCCGCTTTTGTCATCGGTTTATTGATCAGTCCAGAAATTCAACGACATTTGCTTATCTTGTGGTTTCTTGGGTTGAGTTTTAGTGGGTTTGGATTGGTTTTGCTGGGGGCGGTTTTTCCTCATCAACATCCATGGATCGAAAACGGTCAAAGCCCAAGATGGATAGGGATGACTATTCTCGTCTTGATTTGTTTATTAATACTTATCCAAGTATTTCCCGCGTCACGGCTATCAGGATATACGGCAAGTTGGAGATTGGAAACCATCCTTGCAGCCACAGTCAATCTTGTTGGCATAATCATAATCTTCATCCGGTGGCTGACTGAAAAATCTCCAGTTGGGCGGGAGCAATTACGGTTGATTCTATGGGGGGTGGTGTTTTCCTTTGGTCCGATGGTTGCCTTTATCGTCTTTCGAGGCATCTTCTGGCCATCATTAAATTTCAACACATATCTTTTAATTCCGACGGCCATTTTTCCGATACTTGTGGGGTACACCATTCAAAGATATCGGCTGGCGAAAACAAATTATGTGGTCAGCAGAGCGGTTCTTTATGGAAGTCTGACCATTTTAATTACACTTGGTTATGCTTTAATGGTCAGTGGGCTGGGATTGATCTTTTCTGCGAGCCTGGAAAAAGTATATCCTTTTTTGACAGGCATGGTCATTTTCCTGATTGCGCTAATCGTAAATCCGTTAAAAAAATTTATGGAAAACACCATTGACCGGCTTTTCTTTCGCGGGGAAAAGGCCTATCAAGACACCTTGCTGCGTTTTGGCAACGAATTAACCAACTCGGTTGGTCTACTGGAAATAATCAAAGCTTTGCGGCATGAAATCGAACAAACTTTATTGCCAAACGGTCTGCACATATTTATCCTGGATTCGTTCAGTGATCAATACCGCGCGACGACGGATCGCTTTGGAGATTTGAGCAGCGACCTTACATTTGCAGAAACCAATATATTACCTCAAATTCTCAAAACCACTCGGAGTTCGATCTTCATACCGGATTTTGATCATGTACCTCCCAGTTTGCAGTCGGAAAAAATTCGTCTGCAGTTGTTAAATTGTCAAGTGTATATCCCGCTCCCTGGCCGGGATCATTTGACCGGATGGTTGGCGCTTGGCCCGCGGCTTTCGGGAGAAACCTACTCATCAAGGGACATCAATTTTCTTGAAAATATTTGTGATCAAGCCGCATTGGCGATTGAACGCGCCCAGGTGGTTTCCGATCTGGAAACACGGATGAGGCAATTGAATGTATTAACCCGGGTGGCGCAGGGCATTAACATCACCATTTCGTTGGATGACATGCTCGAGTTGATCTATGCACAGACCACTCAGGTTATTCCCGCCGATGATTTTCGGATCGTTTTGGTAGGCAATCCACATTCTGGAGAGCTGGAACCGATCTTTAATGTCGTTAACAATGAACGTCTCATAGAGACTGAAAATATTATTCTTTATCCCGAAACAGAAATTGAGAGGGATGTTGTCCAGTTAAGGCGCCCGATTTTTACTGATGACTACCTCCGCGAGTGTCAACGGCGTGGGGTGGCGGTAAACAGCCAGGGCGTATTCGCTTATATGAGTGTCCCATTGAATTCGGGGGCAGGTACAATCGGTGCGATCAGTCTGGGATCGAGGGATTCATCTGTTTCTTATAATCAAGAACAGTTGAATCTTTTCCAGTCGATTGCCGATCAGGCTGCAGGCGCAATCATCAAAGCCAGGCTGCTCCAGGAAACAGAACGAAGGGCCAGGCAGCTTGCTATTCTCAACGAGGTGACTCGTCAACTAACCTCCACATTGGATCAGGAGCCATTGTTGTTTAGTATTTTGCAGAGCGCGGTTGACATATTAGAGTGCGAGGCAGGCAGCCTGTTAATGGTAGATGAGCAAACCGACGAGTTAGTGTTCCGGGTTACAGTTGGACCCGTCGCCTATGATCTCATCAACAAACGTCTCCCTCGCGGAACCGGGATGGTGGGCAAAGCAGTGACAACCCGACAATATGTCCTGGTCAATGATGTCAGGCAGGCGCCTGAATGGTTTTCACAAACCGATCAACAAACCGGATTCACTACACGCGCCGCTCTAGCCGTTCCAATGCAGGTGAAAGAACGAGTGATCGGTGTCATTGAGGTAATTAATAAAAAGTCTGGTCAATCATTCGCGATGGAAGACCTGGATTTATTGTCTGCTTTTGCTGGTCAGGCTGCGGTTGCGATTGAAAATGCGAGACTGTATACATCGACAGATGAAGCGCTGACGGCCAGAGTGGATGAGCTTTCGGTAATGCAGCGCATTGACCGTGAATTAAACACGAGCCTGGATATCAGCCGGGCCATGCAGATCACGTTGGAATGGGCAATGCGCCAGTCCAAAGCGGACGCGGGTTTGGTTGGCATCGTTGAACCCGACGGCTTGCGGATCATGGCGTCTCAGGGTTACACCAATGAACTGGACGACTATCAACAGGCTTTTTTGGTGTATGACGGCACACCCTTTGAGGAGGCAATCCAATCTGGCGTTCCTGCCCGGAATGTGCCAACCGGGCAAAAAAATGGGCTATTTCGGGAGGCGGTCAGCCAGACGATCATCCCGATTCGCCGAGAAGCGGCGACGATCGGTTTACTTGTGCTTGAAAGTAAAAATGCCACGGCAATTTCGGAGGATGTGCTCAATTTCTTGATTCGATTAAGTGATCATGCCTCGATCGCCATTTCAAACAGCCAGTTGTATGCCGCAGTGCAATCTGCCAACATAGCAAAGAGCGAATTCGTTTCGTTTGTATCTCACGAGCTCAAAAATCCAATGACCTCGATCAAAGGATACACGGAATTACTTGCAGCCGGCGCTGTCGGTCCAATCAATGATATGCAGTCTAATTTCCTGAGCACCATCCGATCAAATGTGGAACGCATGTCCACGTTGGTTTCGGACCTGGCAGACGTTTCCCGCATTGAGGCGGGACGCTTGCGATTGAATTTCAAATCAGTTTCGCTGACTGAGGTGGTGGAGGAAGTTACCCGATCGTTGAAGCGTCAGGTTGAAGATAAAAAACAGACCATTACTCTTCAATTGGCAGAAAACCTGATCAATGTCTGGGCGGACAGAGACAGGCTGCTTCAAATCCTCACCAACCTGGTCAGCAATGCAAATAAATACACACCGGCAGAGGGACAATTCAGCATACATGCGGATGTCTCAGATAATATTTGGGATCATTCGGGAGCAAAGCAGGTGGTGCACATCTGGGTGCAGGATACAGGTATCGGTATCAGCCCGGAAGATCAGAAAAAAATATTCCAAAAATTTTTCCGCTCGGAAGATCCAAAAACCCGTGAAGCGCCAGGGACCGGGCTTGGTTTGAATATCACCAAGAGTCTGGTGGAAATGATGGGCGGGCGCATCTGGTTTGAAAGCGAATATCGCAAAGGCACCACCTTCCACTTTACAGTGCCAATTGCCGAGTGAACGATCAGGAGACCTTATGGCGCGTGATTTTGGTTGGGGAATAGGGGTTGGTCTGGATGGACGCGAGGCTGCGCAGCAGGCTGCCCAATCAGCAATGATGAAAATGGGATCGAACCGGCCCACATATGCGTTTGTTATATTCCCGCACGAATTGCCGGTTGAAGAAGTACAACGTGGTTTGACAGGTGTCCTTGGCAATACCCCGGTATGGGGATTCAGCACCGCCCGCCCATTTTCAGATAATGGCAGCCATCCGCATGCTGTTTTAATCGCACTGCTGTCTGCCAGCGAAACGGAAATCAGATCAAGATGGTTCCCGGATTTTTCACAAAACAGCAATGGGGTGGCGACCCAAATGAAGAAGGCAATTTTGGAGTGGGAACCCGTCTCAAGGGGCGTGCTGATCACCGCAGACGGTGTATTTGGCGATATCTCACCCGTCTTTTCGGCATTCAATGGCCACGGTCTGGCAGTGGCTGGTTGTCTTACTGCAGGAGAAGTGAGAATTGGCAAAACCTATCAGGTCGGTGGAAAGCAGGCTGGCACGGGTGGTCTGGCGGCTTTTGCTTTTGGTGACAGGATCAGAATGGGGGTTGGGAACGGCGTCGGATGGAAGAAAATCGGAATATCCTTTACCATCACCCGCTCGCGGGGTGCGTGGATACAATCCCTGGATAATGGAACGCCGGCAGAAGCATTTGAAAAAATCTTTCATTACCCTGCCCGCGAATGGGCGTTTCCGCCTCTGAATGATGTTACACGGATGTATTGTCTGGGAATTGAATCCGAAAACCAAAAAAGCCATCTCCTGCTGAGGTCTCCCATTCATGTCGAGGTGGATGGAAGCTTTCGAATGAGTGTGCCAGTACACCAGGGTAGCAAAGCTCATCTGATGGTGGGAGATATACAGGCATGCACTTCCAGTATCCGCTCTGCATGTCAAAATGCCTTGACCATGCTCGGTTCGGCCCGGCCAACCTTTGCATTGGTATTTGTCGATATAGCCTGGAGCTACCTGTATGAAACTCGCCCGGATGAGATCATGGCTACATTACGCGCTGAAATGCCGGACATACCTGTTTTGGGCGGGTACACATTTGGGCAAATCGAATGGAATTCAAGCCGACAAATCGCTCAACTGCAAAACCAAACCATCCAGGTGGTGGTTCTGGGCGAGGTGGACGCGGTCTGAGGTTAGGTTGGGTGGTATCCGTTGGTTTGGATCAGATACCACCCGTTTGCATATAATTTTCTAAGCTGGTGTTTCCACAGAAACATTCGGCAGCCGTTGTGAAATGGAAGCGATGGCTTCTTCGGGGAAATCATAGTCTTCCAACTCACCGGCAAAATAACGGTTATAGGAATATAAGTCAAAGTGACCGTGACCGGAAAGGTTGAAGAGGATCACTTTCTGCTCTCCGGTGTCTTTTGCCTGCAATGCTTCATCAATCGCCACCCGAATGGCATGCGCACTTTCCGGAGCGGGGAGAATGCCTTCCGTGTTGGCAAACAATACACCCGCCTCAAAAACCCCCAATTGCTTCACGGCGACAGCTTCAATTAAGCCTGCATCATACAACCGGCACAGGGTTGGTGCCATGCCGTGATAACGAAGCCCACCGGCATGGATGGCGGCTGGGATGAAATCATGCCCCAACGTGTGCATTTTCACAATCGGCGCCATCTTGGCCGTATCACCGTAATCATAAGCGAAGATACCGCGGGTCAAGGATGGGGCGGCAGTTGGTTCGACTGCCACAAGACGCGTTCGTTGTCCGTGAAGCAGATTCGCACGCAGGAAAGGAAAGGCGATACCCGAAAAATTCGAGCCGCCTCCCACACAACCGATGACGACATCCGGATATTCGTCAGCCATTTCCATTTGCTTGATCGATTCCTCGCCGATCACTGTTTGGTGCAATAATACGTGGTTTAAGACAGAACCCAAGCCATATTTTTTGCTTCCGCCGGATAGTGCTGCGGCTTCAACAGCTTCTGAGATGGCGATGCCCAGCGAGCCAGGGCTGTTTATGTCTTGTTCG
>CAZCBJ010000043.1:7721-22788 GCA_964496705.1 uncultured Anaerolineaceae bacterium
TGGGTCAGGTTGGTCGGGCTGGCATACACCTTTGCGCCATAAGTCTCCATTAGATACCGGCGGTAAGGTTTTTGGTCATAAGAAACCTTGACCATGTACACTTCCAGTTCGAGGTCGAAAAATTTACAGCTCATCGCAAGCGCTGAACCCCACTGGCCGGCGCCGGTCTCTGTGGTCATCGCATGAGTACCTTCGATTTTGTTGTAAAAAGCCTGGGCTACTGCGGTGTTGGTTTTATGGCTTCCGGAGGGCGATGCGCCTTCATATTTGTAATAAATATGTGCCGGCGTTCCCAAGGCTTTTTCGAGTCGATGAGCGCGAATTAACGGTGTGGGACGCCATAATTTGTAGATCTCGCGAACAGGTTCAGGTATTTCGATGAACCGCTCTGTGGTTATCTCCTGTTCAATGAGGCCCATCGGGAATAGCGCGCTGAGAAAATCAGGGGTCACCGGTTCAAGCGTTATCGGGTTTAAAACCACTGTGGGTGGGGCTGGATTATCTGCGTTGATGTTGTACCAGGCATGCGGTATTTCCGATTCATCCAATGTAAACCGATATTTCTCTTCCATTTTTCTCTCCTTTTTTAAAAAATAATCAACAACCGGGCCCTTCCAATGAAGTTGACTGACCCAGTAGATATGCATCGCTGAGCGACTGACCGATGCGTAATCCCATTTTGTCCATGACATGTTCCACGGTCTGCCTGGCAATCTGACGCGCGCGAATTGTGCCGGCATGGATCATTTCGAAAATCAGGTCCGGGCGCAGACTGATTTCAGCTCTCCGTTGGCGGTGTGCCTCCAGTGCTTTATTCATCACCCGGGAAAGATGTTGTTTGACAGAGACATCGCCTATTTGCCCCTGGCGATATTTAAGTTTCATTTCACCGACTAATTCTTTGTCCGGGTCAAAAATATCCAGGTAGGTGAAAACCGGATTACCTTCCACATGACCAGGATCGCTGGCGTGAAGCCGGGTCGGATCTGTATACATGCCCATGATTTTGCGGTGAGTCTCTTCGGGTGTGTCGCGGAGCAAAATAGAGTTACCAAATGAGGTGTGCATGGTGCGGTTATCCGTGCCGGGCAGACGCGGGCAGGAAGACAGAATTGCCTCTGGCTCAGGGAAGAATGCCCCGTACTGTGTATTAAACCGCCTGGCGAGTTCACGGGTTACTTCTATATGCGGCAATTGGTCTTCTCCGACTGGCACGGCATCTGCTTGGTAGATGAGGATGTCGGCTGCCTGAAGAACCGGATAGCTCAATAAGCCCAGGCTAGGCGTAAGGTGCAGCGCTTGCACCTGTTCCTTGTAGGTGGGCACTCGTTGCAGACGCCCTACGGTTACCAACATGCTCAATAGTGTGCTGAGCAGCGTGTGTTCCGGTACTGCAGATTGGAGGATGATCGTGGCACGACCAGGATCAATACCGGCTGCTAGCCAATCAATGACCATTTCAAGAGTATTGACCTGGATTCTTTCAGGATGTTCGAAATCAGTGGTCAAAACATGTAAATCGGCAATCAAAAAGAAACATTGATGGCTGTCCTGCATTGATGCCCAATTCTGAAGCGTGCCAATTAAGTGGCCTATGTGGCGTGGGCCTGTCGGTCGATGTCCGGTCAATATTCGAGTTGTCTTTTGATCCATGCTAGCCTCCTTTTTAAGAAAATACGTTCGCCTCCTAGGAGGCGAACGTTGGTTCGCGGTGCCACTCCATTTAGGCTGTCGAAAAAAATCCCTGCGGTGATGACACCCAGGGAAAGCCAGCCTCACTCTTGCGGGTACGCCGTCGATTTGCGGTTATACCCTTTGCCTTGATAACGGTGGCATCTCCGGCGCGGGTTACTGGCATTGCGTTCGCCCGGCAACTCCAAGGTCCATTCTTCGCCACTGTTCGGGCAGGCTCTCACCGTTTCCTGCTCTCTGTTCCGTCCTGGAGGCGATTACTCGTCCTTTTCACAGTTTTTATTGTTAATTTTGCATGATTATATGCTGAGGTTTCTATTTGTCAAGGTTTTAATTGATAAATGATGAACCCATCTCCTTGTTGGAAGACAGGATATGGGTGAAGCAGGTTTTGAAGGGTGGGTAATTTGTCCAATTCATCCAACATGGTGATGACGAATAGATCTTTCCCTTCGACTTGTTCTTCGAATAATGCCTTGACATCGCTGTCGACGCCAGCCACCAGACGGCGTTGAAAATCACCGCTGCTGAGGAAATAATCCGCAGTAAACCACCCCCAATAGGCAAGGCGGCTGTTGTAATCCTGGGTCAACGCAAGCACACTGTGCCCTTGAAGTCGCTGACCCAAGTAGGCCCAGAAATCTGCCTCGGTTCGATAATTCACACGCTTGAGATCGGTACGAACCTGCCACAGACAAATCAAAACTGCTGTCAGTGAAATGCCAACCCAAACCACCCTGCCGTATCCTTTTGGCCAAAGCTGTTGTATATGCCCGGCGAGATTTTCAACAACCGCAGCAGTGCTCAACGCAACCACCGGTATCAACGGGAGATGGTAATAGTCATGCGTCGCAAAATAATAAAAGAAGAAAACACCGAAAAGCAGATATCCTCCCCAGATGCTGAACAGGTAAGCCCTCAGGGTTGGCTGCGTGATCAGTGCGAGTCCAGCAACAGCCAGGAGAAGCAATCCCCAACTGAACACTTCATCGAGCTGATTAAACCAGCGCAGATAATACGAGGGTTCCAGGAATGTGCGCAGCAGAATGCGGTTTGTAGTATCACCCGGCCAGATAAATTTTAAGACAAAAATTCCCAGCAGGTTATATACCAATGCTGGCAATATCGATAATGCACCGATAGTCCAGAATTGGCTTTTGCGTAGATATGCGCTTAACCTTCTTTCTGCCAAAGCCAATCCGAGAATTGCGCCAGCCACCATGAAAATTGCAGTCAGTTTCACGAATATGGCCAGCCCGCAAAGCACGCCTGCCGTGACAGCCCACTTCCAGGATGGTTTTTGGTGCCAGCGAAGGTATGCCCACCAACCCCAGATCATGATCATCACCATCAACGGATCGGGCATGAAAACGCGGCTGGCGATAATGCCATAAGGTAAGAACAGATAAATCAATATGGCGAATACTGCAGGACGAAATCCAATCAAGTGCTTGGCGAGAAGAAACAAGCCAAAGCCACCCACCAGCCAATAAATAACGGAAAGGAGACGAGGGAAGTAAATGTTTTCCCGTCCGCTGATGCGATACAGCCAGGCCGTAACCCATTCATTGATTTCCGGCTCTTGAGTGGGGACACTGAGCAGCTGTTGCGCCGCAATTTCCCGTTGCCATTCAGGCGCATCCTGCAAGGTCTGATAATACATTCCTCGGGCTTTGAGCATGGATTGGAGCTGGCGGCCAGGGTGAAAATCCAACGGAAGATCCGTCAGGTCATATAACCGAATCAGAAGAGCTGCAAGGAAAATTAAAAAGAGAAGGAGTATTTTTTGTAAAACACGCCGGATGTCTTGCGCTTGAGTCATGTTTTGGATAACTCTATTTTTTGCTGTTTTTGATATTTGCCCTTGCGATCCGCATATGAGGTGAGACACGACTCGTCTCCTTCAAAAAATATGACTTGAGCGATCCCTTCATGGGCGTAAATTTTCACCGGGGTGGAGGAGAGGTTGGCAATGGACATGGTGACAAATCCTTCCCATTCTGGTTCAAAGGGAGTGACGTTGATCAAAACGCCGCACCGTGCGTAGGTGGATTTCCCAAAACAAATGGTCAGCACATTGCGAGGGATGCGGAAATACTCCACAGATCTTCCCAGAACATAGGAGTTGGGTGGAATAATTAATTCAGCGGATTTCACATCTTCCATTGGGATGGCGGTCATATTTTTCGGATCTAGAACAGTCTGGTAGACTGGTTTGATCAATTTAAACTCATCGGCCACGCGCATATCATATCCATAAGAAGACAGGCCGTAAGAAATGACGCCCTGGCTGACCAATTGGTCGGCGAAGGGTTCAATCATTTGACGGCTTATCACCATATCTCGAATCCAATGATCTGATTTTAGGCCCATGTTCAGTTTTCCTTATTCATCAATGAAAGAATTTTGTCAATGATTCGCGTGTTAAGCACATGAAAATCTACTGTCAATGTGTTGACCCGCTGCAACAAACGGTTTGCTTCCAGGTTATCTTGCATATTCCGTAGATTGTTTTCTATATTGTCAACCGATATATGAAATACGCTTTGGGCTATTTCGATGCTTGCTTTCACGTCTAGAAGGCCTGCCTTGAACACCATCGGCGTTAATTGTTCTGCCAAAGACATCATTCTAACCAAGGACTCGCAGAGCTCAAGGGGCACACGCGCGGTTTGCAAAGCAGATTGTTGGATCTGGTGATTTCTGATATTTTGTTCATCCGGGGTAGATTTTGGCAGCCGCCGAGCAGTCAGGAAATCATTGAAAGCGATCTGATCCAGTTCGACCATGGATCTGAAATCCTGCACCAGTTGATCGGTCTGATGAATTAAAGATAGCAAAAAATTTTGACGGGATTCAGATTTGCTTTTATCACGGGAAATCCGCGCAATTTTGCTCAGCAGAGCAGCAGCCATGGCGGCGCTGAAAGCGACTGCACTTCCACTGGCTGGCACAGGTTCAGGCCCGGCCAGTTGGTCGAGTAGCGAAAGATCGTTCAGGCTAGTATGAATATATTGCCTTTCCAGTTGATTAATCCGATGGTCTAGAATATGGTCAGCGGAAAAATCCTGGAGTTTCAAATAAGCGGCTGCGCTCGAATCCAGCGCCTGTTGCGGAAGCAGGCCCACCAACTCGGACTTGTAGATGGAAACGCCGTACTCGAGGGCGAGTTGATAAATTCGTTCCATCACCTGGGCCAAAGATGTCTGTTGGTAATCAGTCAGGTTCATGGAAACCTGGGCTCTTCGCTGGACGAGAAAGGCGAGAGCTTTTACACTCGGAAGGCCGCCCGATGATTGGCGCAGGCGCCTGGCAATGGATCGGGCAGGGCCAAGGTCATCAGTATCCAAAAAGACATTAAAAGCGATGAGAATCTTTCGGGCTCCAACTGCGCAAGCGCCTGCAGATCCCAATACCTTGGGGCCGAAATCTGGACAGAACGCAGGGTCGGAGACGATATTGTATTTAAGTGTTTCGTATCCGCCTTTGCGAAGGTCTGCAAGATTGTAGCGGTGCGCGGAAAAAGCGGCGTTTTCGTATAGATAAACAGGAATTTGTAATTCTTCACCAATTCGTTTCCCGACCTGACGTGCCAGGTGCACACAATCTGCCATCGTTGCGGAGCGAAGTGGGATGAAAGGAATTACATCGGCTGCACCAATTCGGGGGTGTTGGCCGATATGATGTCGCATGTCAATCAGCCTGGCGGCGGCTGATGCACCTTGGAAAGCTGCTTCGCCAACCGAGTGGGGGGAACCGACATATGTGACAACCGATCGGTTATGGTCAGGGTCGCTGTGGCAGTCGAGAATGTGTACCTCTTTCACTGCCCCGATCGCAGCAAGGATGGCCTGGATAACCTCTCCGCGGCGGCCTTCAGAAAAATTGGGCACACATTCGATGAGCTGCATGGAGAATATTATACCTTTCATCATCTTGCGTTGATTTGGGTCATGTTAGAATAGGTATGTTCATGAGGAGGAACCATGTGCGGCCGTTTTACCATCACATTGACTCCAGATGATTTACAGGCGGAATTTAACCTGGCGTCTGTCCCACAGGACTTGCAGCCGCGATTTAATATCGCTCCTTCGCAGATGGTAGGTGTGATCACAGATGCACAAAAGCGAAATCTTGAAATCATGAAATGGGGGTTGGTTCCTTCTTGGGCAAGAGATGTATCTATAGGAAATAAAATGATCAACGCGCGATCTGAAACGCTGGCTGAGAAGCCATCTTTTCGTCGCGCATTGGAACGGAGACGCTGCTTAATTCCGTCAGATGGTTTTTTTGAATGGATGCGAAAGGGCGGAAAAGGCACTCCCGCAACCCCTTTTTACTTCCAGCTAGTGGACAAAAAACCATTTATGTTTGCGGGTTTGTGGGAATTTTGGAAATCTCCCACAACGGAGCCACTATTGACTTTCACAGTTATCACCACCCATGCGAATGATCTTGTTGCGCCCATTCACGAGCGTATGCCGGTGATCTTGGATAGAGACCACTGCTGGGATTGGCTGAAACCACAACCACAGCCAGATCTGTTGGCGATGCTTTTGCCGTTTCCGGCTGAACGAATGCGAGTTCATCCTGTCTCCCGCAAAGTTAATGATCCAGCAAACGACGTTCGAGCGTGCATTCTTCCACTGGACGAGGAAGATTGACGAATAGCGACTTTCCCATTCTGGATGGCTCCATCCTTGATGAAGTCCGTGCATTGCAACATGCAGACGATGATGATGTGGTTCGTGAGTTGATTGAAATCTTCTTTAAAGACTCGCTGATCTTGGTGGAAGGAATCCGTGAATATATTTCACGGAGGGATCTGCGAGAAATAGCTCGCGCAGTTCATCGGCTCAATGGTCTGGCTGGAAGCCTGGGTGCAGTTCGGCTTTCGAAACTGTGTTTTAAAATCGAAGTAAGCCTCCTACAAGCGGGTGACCTGGTTGAACTCAATCGCCAATTGGTTGAATTGGAAATAGTTTATCAAGAAACCTGTTCAGCTTTCCTTGACCATCTGAATGGCAAATGGTAAAATGTTGCCTTGTTGCCCCCATCGTCTAGGGGACCAGGACGCAGCCCTTTCAAGGCTAAAACGCCAGTTCGAATCTGGCTGGGGGCACTAAAAATAACGCCAGCCGGCGTTTTTTTTATTTCGCAGACGCTTTAATGATGAGCACGAATTCGGCTTTTCTCTGACCCGCTTGCTGGCGCACTTCAGAAATTGTCCCCCGGAAAATTTTTTCACTGGATAGAGTCAAGTCACAGGCAAGGGTTACGGCCTGGTTTTTTCCGAACACTTTCAAGGCGTCCTCCATCACCGCACCCAGCCGGTATGGAGTGTCCATGATCACCACAGTCATCCCCAATCCGCGCAATCGCTGCATCTCTCTTAGCCTGGCCATCCGTTCGCGGGGTAAGAAACCGGCAAAAATAAATTGCTTGGGATCAAAATCCAGAATGGAAAGCGCCGCGGTGAGGCTGGAAGCGCCTGGCACGGGTGTCACAGAAATCCCTGAGTTCACTGCTTGTTCAATCAGGTAATGTCCCGGATCGGCAAACACTGGTGTTCCGCAATCGGATATCAAAGCCATATTTTGTCCTTGAAAGAGACGTATGAGTATTGCGGACGATGCCTCTGTTTCATTATGTTCGTTTACTTCAAGCAGCTCCTTGGGGTTAACCTTAAGACGTTTAAGCAGAGGTGCGGCCTGACGCCTTTCTTCGACGATGATGGCATCCACGCTGGACAGAACTTCAATCGCCCGAAGCGTAATGTCGTTAGGATTACCGATGGGCGTCGCTACAATAAATAATCGTCCGATGTCAGTCATATTGTTCTCCTACCGCTTTCGTAATAATCCCTTGTCCGGGGCAAACAGGTATGTGACCAAGAAAACCAGGGTAGCGACCAGGACAATTGACGCTCCAGAAGCAATATTCAGGTAATAGCTCAAGTACAAACCAACCACACTCGATCCAGCTCCAATACATATGGAGACTGCCATCATGGCTGGCAATCTTTTGGTCAACAAATAGGCCGTAGCGCTGGGAGTCACCAGCATGGCAGTGACCAATCCAATTCCAACGGTTTGAAGAGAGACCACAATGGTCACAGCGAGGAGAATTAACATCAGATACCGCAGCCATTCGGTTGGCCAACGGAAAGTTTTCGCCAGAATGGGATCGAAGGTCATCACCATCATCGGGCGGTAAAAAATGACCACCAGGCTGACAATCACCAAGGCAAATGCCGCAATGATAAAAAGATCCTGTTTGTTTATCCCGAGAATGTTGCCAAACAATATGTGCGTTAAATCCACCGCATAGGAACGGATGCTGCTGATCAATGCGACCCCCAAAGCCAGAGCAGCCGCAAACAAAATTCCAATAGCAGTGTCTTCTTTAATTGCTCCACCGCGAGAAAATAAACCCACCCCGATCGCAACGATCACAGCCGCGACCAACGCCCCAATTAATAAGTTTCCATTCAGGATATATGCCACAGCAATGCCAGGGAGGATGGCATGAGCGAGCGCATCTCCTAAAAACGCCATCGACCTTAGAATGACGTAGCAGCCTATCAGCGCACACAATGCGCCGACCAATACGCCGGCAGCCATCCCACGTTGCATGAAACCGTAAGTTAAGGGTTGAAGAAGCCAATTGATCATTTTATTTTTTCCGCTCGTTGGTGGAGATCATCTCCGGGACAGCATTGATCCACGACCACGGCTCCATCTAAAAGCAAGATTTTCCCTCCAAATGCTTCCGCAATGTGTTCAGTCGTGAAAACCTGGTCTGGATTTCCGTAGGCAATTATCTTCCGATTTAACAAAAGGGTCTGTTCAAAACGTGTGGAAGCCATGTTCAGATCGTGCGTCGAAACTAAAATGGTAACTTTTTGCTCTTTCAGCCTTTCAAAAAGCTGCAAGGTGATCTCTTGTGTGGCAATGTCAATTCCGGTGAAAGGTTCGTCCATCAATAAAATGTGAGGTTGTTGTGCCAACGCCCGGGCCAGAAATACGCGCTGCTGCTGGCCACCGGAGAGATCTGCGATGGAATGATCTGCCAGGTGCAGTATATCCATTTGCTGTAAGCATGTTTTAACGGTTTCACGATCCTGCTTGTTTAGATTTTGCAACCAACTGAGTTTCCCGAACCTACCCATCCCGACCACTTCTTGTACGGTTATCGGAAAGCGGAAATCAACTTCTTCACGCTGCGGGATATATGCGACACAATCGCGATGTTGACCCAGAGGGCGGCCGTGAATGTTTATGTGACCCTCCCAGATGGGAAGCAGCCCGACCAACGCTTTAAATAATGTAGTTTTTCCCGCTCCATTCGGGCCAACCACAGCGATCTGGGCTCCGTGGTCAACGGTGAAAGTAATGTCTTCCAGAATATTTTTTCCATGGTAGCCAATGGAAACATGCTGGAAATCTAATCGGGCTGGCTCGTGAGAAAAAGCATCAACGTTCACTTTAACGCCTTCACAATCAAGTCGGTGTTGTATTGCATCATCTTGAGATAGGTTGGAGCGGGACCATCTGGCGCTGTGACCGAATGGGTTAGCAAACCCGTTACGATCTGTGCCCCACTCTCTCGAGCGAGCTGCTGCGCCAAATGAGGATTGGTGCCTTTTTCCAGAAAAATGGCGGGAACATTGTTCTGCTGGATCTTTTGCGCCAGTTCAGCCAATTGCTGGGCCGAGGTTGAGGCGGAAGTACTGGTGCTGGGAATAATGGCACCGATTATTTTAAAACCGTAGCGGTCAGCATAATAACCAAAACTTTCATGGTTGGTAACCAATAATTTTCGAATGGGCGGGATTTGATCCACCTGTATTGAAATCCATTGATCTAATTCATGCAATTGTTGAATATATGATGCGGCATTGGCCTGATAAATTGCTGCGCCATCTGGATCCAGTCGGGTTAACTCCTTCTGAATAACGTTAACATAATGGATCACCTGGATGGGATCCAGCCAGAAATGAGGATCTGCTTCGTGGTGGTCTTTGTCATCCAACGGTACAAGGTCTGTTGTCAAAGGCTCACGCGGCGTCAAACCATCCGACACCGAAATAATCTTGGATGGATCTATGCTTCCAAGTAACGGTTCTATCCATCCTTCCAACCCGCCCCCATTGAGTAGAAAGAGAACGCAATCATTCATGCGGGCTACATCTTTGGGGGTAGGTTCAAATGAATGGGGGTCCACATCGGATGGGATGAGCGAGATCACCTCAAAACGTTCCCCTGCAATGGTTGAGGTAATATCGGCCAGGAATGATTCGGCTGCCAGAATAAAGGGTTTTGTAACTCGCTCTGAATCTATACAGGATTGAAGGATGAAAGGGATGAGGGCGAAAAATATCCACAATACTTTATTACCTTGTTTCATAGTCCCTCTCTGCGCATTTCGCGCAAATACCGTTTATCTGGAGAAAATGGTCGGTGATTTGGTAATTATTCCGGCGTCCAATTTCTTCGATGAAACCTTCCACGTGTTCCACCGAGAAAAATATTGCGCGGTGACAGGATTGACAGATCATTAGATGTTGATGACCGGGTGGTGTACCAATAAATGCCTGGCAGCCAATTTCGGCATGAACGCGGATAATCAGGCCCAGTTCTTCCAGTTTCTCAAGCGTTCGATATATGGTCACCAGACCGATGGAGAAATCTTTCTGGCGGGCGATCAGAAAAATTTGAGAAGGGGTCAATATTGTCTCGGAACTGTCGATGATATCCACAACCAGTCGGCGGGGCGCAGTCAGACGATAGTTATTGCTTTGCAGTATTTTTAGCCAGTTTTCACAGCGGTTCATAATAGAGGTGTCTTTTCTGCAAATGAAAATCATTATCAATTATAATTGCTTTGAGATGGATGTCAACATACACCAGACAATCCTGTGGATTAATTTGAAACAGTATGTGCTATGATAGGCGCCATGAGCAGATTAACCAGGAATTCTCTGATGCTGGCAGCATTCATTGCTGTGGATAAGGTTCTGGCATTTATCCGACAAGTCGTCATTGCGCGCCAATTTGGTTTATCTTCTGAGCTGGATGCCTTTAATGTGGCGAACAATATTCCAGATATGTTATATGCGCTTATTTCTGGCGGTGCGTTGTCCATTGCCTTTATTCCAGTGCTGACCGAGTTGCTTTCCAAATCAGGTAAACCGCAAGCATGGCAATTGTTTTCGCGGATTGTCAACCTAACCTTCATCGTGACCGCATTCTTTTCCATCCTGGTGGCTTTTTTGGCAGAGCCGCTGGTGCGCTGGCGGCTGGGGATCGCTCCGGGGTTTGATGAAGTCCAACAATCATTGGTGGCTCAGTTAATGCGGTTAAATTTGATTGGCACGTTAATCTTCTCGATCAGCGGTTTGGTTATGGCGGGGTTGCAGGCAAACCAACATTTCTTCTTCCCGGCTCTCGCACCGCCACTTTACAATGTTGGTCAAATACTCGGTGCGTTGATTCTGTCCCCAGAAAAAGGCTACACCCTGTTTGGCGTGACCCTCCCGGCTTTTGGTTTTGGCGTTCAAGGATTGGTATTCGGAGTCATTCTTGGAGCATTGTTCCATTTGGCGATCCAGATCCCGGGATTGGTTCGGTTTAAGTTCCAATGGCATCCTTCATTGGGATTAAAGGATGAATGGGTGAGAAAGAGCCTGAGGCTGTTTGGCCCGCGCCTTTTGACCGTTTTTTGTATCCAACTCATATTTCTGGTGCGGGATAATCTGGCATCCCATCTTCAGGCTGGATCCGTGACGGCACTGACCTACGGCTGGATGCTACAGCAGGTTCCGGAAACCTTGATTGGAACTGCGCTGGGCATTGCCATCCTACCCACCCTATCTGAATTTGCCGCCCAACAAAACTGGCAAGCCTTAAAAGATACACTTTTGCGCGCGAGTCATGTCATCCTGGCACTTACGATTCCAATAGCGGTCGTTATGAGTGTTTCGCTTAAACCCATTTTGGCTGCGGTGTTTGATTTCGGTGATGCAGGCACGGAAACGCTCATGTGGGTCACACGCGGCTTTTTACTGGGCCTGGTCGGGCACAGTCTATTGGAAGTGGTCAATCGATCGTATTATGCGCGCCAAAATGTGATCATTCCATTGATAGGTGCGGTGGTAAATGTTACCCTATATATAATTTTAGGAAATCTTCTCTACCGCAGATTGGATGCTCCAGGAATCAGTTTAACCGATTCAATCGTTTACTCCTTGCAAGTGATCGGTTTATTCGTTGTTTTGGGTCGGTATTTCCAAATGCGCATTTCACCATTTCCGGCGTTAACCAACGCAATTCTGGGAGGAGCAGTTGGCGGGGTTATATCGCTGTTGTGTATGGCATTATTTTCCATGGTTCTGCCACAAATCCTCACCGGATTGCTTGCGCTGGCCGCGGGAGGAATCAGTGTTTTGCCATTTATTCGGCGTGAAATCCGCTTATTGTTTAAACTTTAAAATATCTTAAGTAAATTTCTAACCTTGACGATGACCAGTCGATGACGGTTTTTTCTACGGTATAATACGCCGGATGCAAGATAATTCAAACGGGGACACCGCCCCCATTCGAACACAGTCGATTCTGACGGAACAAAATGAACCGCCACCCTCCAAGCCAAAACGCTGGCCATGGATATTGATCGGTTTGGTTATCATCCTGATTGGAGGATTGCTGGGTGCTGCGTTAGGGTATCAAAGAGGTGTGGCGATACGCAAAGCCCGAGAAGAAGGGACGGTGCTGCTCAATGCGACCACGCAGTACCAACTCGGAATACAAGAGTTTGAGGCAGGGCGCTACGAAATTGCCCGTAAACGCTTTGAGTTTGTGATTCAATTGAAACCGGATTTTCCAGGTGCCTCCCAGAAATTAGCCGAAGTTATGCTTGCGCAAGCGATGGTGGAAGAGCCAACCATGGCGCCGACGCCAACAACCGCTTTCACTCCAACCCCCGATCTTCGCGGGGAAGAGGAATTATTTCGACAAGCTCAAGAAGACATGTTAAACAAACAATGGGATGCTGTCATCACTACCCTGGATAAGCTCAGAAAATTAAATATCGGATATCGGACAGTGGAAGCCGATGGGATGTATTACATGGCTTTACGTTTCCGGGGTATTGACAAGATATTATTGCAGGGCAGTCTCGAGGGTGGAATATATGATCTCGCGCTCTCGGAAAGATTTGCACCACTTGATCGCGACGCAGATGGTTACCGCACTTGGGCGCGCATGTATCTGGCAGGCGCCAGCTTCTGGGGATTGGATTGGCCGAGGGTGATTGAGTACTTCAGCCAAATCGTGGCTGCACTTCCGAACCTGAGAGATGGATCCAATTGGACGGCAATTGAGCGTTATCGGGTGGCTTTTATTCGGTACGGGGATCAATTGGTGCTTGTGGGTTCTTACTGTGATGCTGTTGAACAATATGAAAATGGATTAAGCATTGGTTACGATCAAAAAGCCGAAGAATCAAAAGCATATGCGTTGAAATTATGCCAAAATCCTGCAGATCGACCGGAGGTCGTAGAAACCGCCCCGCCTGAAGTGGATAGCGGAGGAGAGACGGTTGTAGCCCCGACAGCTGAACCGACCAACGCACCTGAAAACACTCCTGTCCCAGAACCCACTGAGGCACCGCCCACCGAAGAATCCGCTGCCATCGGGGAGACATCGGGCTAGCGTGACAGGGAATCAAAGCCGGGTTATGGTAAGATTATTTGCATTTCAATGCAAAATTTTGGCTTGATGGTAGTTCGGTTCCTCCATTTCTCTGGTTGCCTTAAATGAGAATGGCTTCATGTGAAATCCACAGGAAGGTAATGTGAAAAATATGTTCCTCAGTAAATCGAAAATCAACATATGGCTGCGAACCATTTTGGCGGTGACTCTGAGTCTGAGCCTATTGCTCAGTCTAACTGCAGCCCGGTTTCTAGAAGAAGTCCCACCTGACCCAACGCAAGAAAAAGCCGCACAGGAAATAACCGCAACACCTGAACCGGTTGAACAGAATGAGCCAGAGGCTGCACAGGCGGAAGATGACCAGTCGCAACCATCTACACAAGTTGATCCGGCACTGGCAGCGCGATTCAACTTCCGTCAGGTGATTATCAAACTCTCCGCTGAAAGTGATGTGTCAGCTCTGGCGGGCGATGTTTCTGCCAAGTCAGACGGAAACCTGGCGGAATTGCAACATCTTTTAGCTGAGGCTGTCATTCAACCGCTTTTTAACAACCAAGCAGTTGAGGTCTCCAGCCTATCTTCGACAGAATTGAATCGTTATGTTTTTGCTCAGCTCCCAGAAAGTGTCGAATTCCAGACTGCGTACGCGCTGGTTGAAGAACTCAACAAACTTGACACAGTTGAATTGGCTTATTTAGAGCCGATTTATCTGCCAGCGGTTGGCGATATCCCACCAGCTACCGGTAATTTCCAATCACAACAAGGATATCTGGATGAGCAAAATGCCGTGAACAACGGCATGGATGCATTATATGCGTGGACGAAAGCTGGCGGAAGCGGCTTGAACGTGCGCGTTTATGATATCGAGCTCGGCTGGCAGCTGGGGCATGAAGATCTGACGATCAATGATTCATCCATGATCTCTAGCTCGAATTCTTCGCAGCAAGCCTGGGTGAATCATGGAACGGCTGTTGTGGGAGTCATTTCAGGTTTCAAGAATCTCTATGGGGTGACTGGTGTGGCACCCTCAGCCGAAATGTGGCTCGTGTCATCATTGGTCACCGATACACTGGCCAGCCGGCCATTGGCTGATGCCATCAACCTGGCAGCCAGCCAGGCACGGGTTGGCGACATCATCGTGATACCACTTCAAGCGATAGGACCGATCACTAACACAACTTGCAGTTGTTCTGATGCAGAATGTGCAAGCTTTGAAGCGATTCCGGTTGAATATTGGAACGCGAATTTTGATGCGATCAAAGCGGCTGTCGCCAAGGGTGTGATCGTGGTTGAAGCAGCCGGCACAGGATCGGTCAATCTGGATGCCGGGGTGTACAGCGGGCGATTTAACCCTGAATCGCGCGACTCAGGCGCTATCATGGTCGGCGCGGGAACATCCGATACCCGCGAACCGGTGTGTGCAGCTAATTCTGGTGAGCGCGTCAACGTGCAAGGATGGGGCGAAGATGTGGTCACTACCGGTTACGGAGACCTGTTCGACGGCGGTGGCGACCCGAACGTCGCGGCTCGGCCTCGGCACCGGGTCGACGGCGGCGCATTTCGTCGATCTTCTGGGCGCGCGCGTAAAGGAAGGCCTTTCGGTCCTCTGCGTGCCGACCTCCGAACGCACCCGCGCGCAAGGCGAAAGCCTCGGGCTGACG